>JAYUXO010000335.1:0-3341 GCA_043753505.1 Comamonadaceae bacterium | reverse complement strand
AGGTGGGGGTGTTTCCGGCGCAAGTCCTTTCAGTGTTGCAACATTTAATTCCCCGACGCAAGCTGGCAGAAATGTGTTTGACGGGCGAGCCGATCACGTCGGCGCAGGCGCTGGAATACGGCCTGGTCAACTATGTTGATGACGATCTGGATACCAAGCTGCAATGGCTGTTGGATCGCTTGCTGGACAAGTCGCCCGCAGCCATCCGGCGAGGCCTGTACACCATGAAGAAAATCGAAGCGATGGCGTTTGAAGAAAGCATGAGCTTTACCGAAAGCCAGATTGCGCTGTTTACCTTGACCGAAGACGCGAAAGAAGGGCAGGCGGCGTTTCAGGAAAAGCGCAAGCCGGTGTGGGTGGGGTCGTGATGACCAAAACCGGCCCGAAAACAATACGCATCGGTGGAGCCAGCGGCTTCTGGGGCGACAGCTGCGTGGGCGCACCGCAATTGGTGGCACATGGCAACGTGGACTACCTGGTTTTCGACTACCTGGCTGAACTCACCCTATCCATCCTGGCCGCCGCCCGCGCCAAAAACCCCGAATTGGGCTACGCCACCGACTTCGTGACCGTCACGATGAAAACGATTCTGAAAGATGTCGCCGCCAAAGGCATCAAAGTGATCAGCAACGCCGGCGGCATGAACCCGCGCGCCTGTGCCCAAGCCATTCAAGTCCTGGCCAACGAACAAGGCGTGGCCATCAAAATCGCCGTGGTGCTCGGCGACGACGTACTGCATCTAGCCCCAAAACCTCTAGAGAAAGAATTGGGGTCAGATCACAATTACCGCCATGCGGAAAATGATGGGCCGCCAGGCACATTGCTCGCCGCCAACGCTTACCTGGGCGCTGCGCCTATTGCCCAGGCGCTGGCCAACGGCGCACAAATTGTGATCACTGGCCGCTGCGTGGACACCGCGGTGACCCTGGGCGCGCTGGTGCATGAATTCGGCTGGGCTTGGGACGATTACGACCGCCTGGCCCAAGGCAGTCTGGCGGGCCACGTCATCGAATGCGGCTGTCAGGCCACCGGCGGCCTGCACACCGACTGGCAGGACGTGCCCGACTGGCCACACATCGGCTACCCGGTGATCGAATGCCATTTCGATGGCAGCTTCACCGTCACCAAGCCACCCGGCACCGGCGGGCTGGTGAACTGCGCAGTGGTGGCCGAGCAAATGCTGTATGAGATTGGCGACCCGGCCAACTACTTGCTGCCCGATGTGGTGTGCGACTTCACGCAGGTGAAACTGCTACAACTTAGTGAGCATGTTGTGCAGGTTACACAAGGGCGAGGACATGTTTCGAGCAACAATTACAAGGTGTCTGCCGCGTACCTGGACGGCTTTCGCTGCACCGCACAACTGACGCTCGTGGGCACCGATGCAGCCCTGAAGGCCCGTCGAACGGGCGAAGCGATTCTGGTGCGCACCCGCGAACTGTTTGCCGCCCATGGCTTGGCCGACTACAGCCGCACCCACATCGAAATACTGGGCAGTGAAATGGGCAACTTCGGTACGCACGCGCAAACGCCCCAAGCGCGCGAGGTGGTGCTGCAATTGGCCGTGATGCACCCGCAAAAAGCGGCGCTGGAATTGTTTGCCAGGGAGATTGCACCTGCGGGCACCAGCTGGTCGCCCGGCACGACTGGCGCTTCGGGCCGCCCCAGCGTGTCGCCGTGTATCAAGCAGTGGTCGTTTTTATTGGACAAGGAGCGGGTGACGCCCGTGGTTGAGATGGATGGCCAAGCACTACCGGTCAAAGCGCCTGAAAAACTGGGGTCAGAGCCCAATTTCGTAAATGCCTCGAGCGCTTCGGGTGCACCGCGTCCTGAATCGGGATCTGATCCCAATTCCGACGCTGACCCCAATGCGTCTCCGCCGGAAATTGCAAAACAAGCGCACGAAACTACCCAAGTCCCGCTCATCCGCCTGGCCTGGGCCCGCAGCGGCGACAAAGGCAACACCTCCAACATCGGCGTCATCGCCCGCCGCCCGGAGCTTCTGCCCACGCTGCGCGAACAACTCACCGCGCAGAAGGTCGCCGATTACCTGGCCCACCTTGTGCAGGGAAAAGTCACCCGTTACGACGTGCCTGGCATTCATGCGATGAACTTCGTTTGCGAGCAGGCGCTGGACGGAGGCGGCATGGCCAGCCTGCGCAACGATGCGCTGGGCAAAGGCATGGCACAAATTTTGTTGACAATACCCATATTGATCAACACTCAATTGCTACAAAATACATAGCTGCTTGAGCAGTATTCATAAGGGCTATAGCCCATTTTGTTTATAAATCTCGACGAAAGTACCCGATGACCACACCACAAGCCATCCACCATTTCATCCAAGGCGCGCGCGCCCCCGGCACCAGCACCCGCCAGCAAGACGTCTTCAACCCCGCCACCGGCCAGGTCACCGGCCAGGTGGCGCTGGCCAACACTGCCGATGTGAATGCAGCCGTGGCGTCAGCCCAGGCCGCCTTCCCCGCCTGGGCCGACACGCCGCCGATTCGCCGGGCGCGGGTGATGTTCAAGTTCCTGGAGCTGCTCAACATCCACAAAGACGACCTGGCCCGCGCCATCACCGCTGAGCACGGCAAGGTGTTCACCGACGCACAAGGCGAGGTGACACGCGGCATCGACATTGTGGAATTTGCCTGCGGCATTCCGCAGCTCCTCAAAGGCCAGTACACCGACCAGGTGTCCACCGGCATCGACAACTGGACCTTGCGCCAGCCGCTGGGCGTGGTGGCAGGCATCACGCCGTTCAACTTTCCGGTGATGGTGCCGATGTGGATGTTTCCGGTGGCCATTGCGGCAGGCAACAGCTTCGTGCTCAAGCCCAGCCCGCTGGACCCCAGCTGCTCCTTGATGATGGCTGACCTGCTGAAGCAAGCGGGCCTGCCCGACGGCGTGTTCAACGTGGTGCAGGGCGACAAAGACGCGGTGGACGCGCTGCTGGAGCACCCCGATGTGAAAGCGATTTCCTTCGTGGGCTCTACGCCCATTGCCCAAAAAATCTACGAAACCGGTGCCCGCCACGGCAAGCGGGTGCAAGCCTTGGGCGGTGCCAAAAACCACATGGTGGTCATGCCGGATGCGGACCTGGACCAGGCGGTGGACGCATTGATTGGCAGCGCTTTTGGCTCGGCTGGCGAGCGCTGCATGGCCATATCGCTCGCTGTGTTGGTGGGTGACGCCGCCGACAAGATCGTGCCGCTGCTGGCCCAGCGCACGCGCGAGCTGAAGATCAAAAACGGCGTAGAGCTGGATGCGGAAATGGGCCCGGTCATCAGCCGCGTGGCGCAAGAGCGCATCAGCGGCTACGTGGGCATTGGCAAAGA
>JAYUXO010000334.1:0-3349 GCA_043753505.1 Comamonadaceae bacterium | reverse complement strand
TTTGTTCACCGCAGCAGGTGAAGCTCGTGCACACCAGAGTTAGCTTGCGGGCTGCCTGGTAGCTCGAACAGGTAGCGTCAACACCATTTGGCCGACACCTGTATGGTTGCGCCAGACGCTTGGCAGGTTTTTGCAGCGCTGAGCTGGTTCGGTCGCTCCCCGCCGCACCATGACAACAGCCAAGGATTCAAACGAAAAGTTAAATGACCCCCACCGAACAACTACCCACCAAACCCCACCCCCGTGCCCTGTCAGGCCTGCTGCCTTTTCTGCGGCCTTACCGCCTGCAAATTTCGCTGGCCGGTCTGTTTTTGTTGTTGTCCGCCGCGGCCACGCTGGCGTTTCCGCTAGCGCTGCGCGGGCTGATTGATGGTGGGCTGGTGTCCGGCGCTGTGGGTGTGGGTGCGGTCATGGGCACCAAGGCTGAGCAGCTCATGGCGCTGCGGGGCCATTTCTTCGAGTTGTTTGGTGTGGCGGTGGCACTGGGTGTGTTCAGTGCGGCGCGGTTTTACACCGTCAGCTGGCTGGGTGAGCGGGTCACAGCGGACCTGCGCAACGCGGTGTATGCGCATGTGTTGCGCCAGAGCCCGCAGTTTTTTGAAACCACGCAAACCGGCGAGGTGTTGAGCCGCCTGACCACTGACACCACGCTGGTGCAAACCGTGGTGGGCTCGTCGCTGTCGATGGGGCTGCGCAATGTGGTGATGGGCGTGGGTGCTTTGGGGGTGCTGGTGTGGACGAATCCGCGCGTGATGGGCATGGTGATGGGCGTGCTGGTGCTGATCGTGATTCCTTCGCTGTGGTTTGGTCGGCGGGTGCGCAAGCTGTCGCGCGCCAGCCAGGACCGCGTGGCCGATTCAAGCGCGATTGCGGCCGAGGTGCTGAACGCCATTCCGGTGGTGCAAAGCTACACGGCGGAGGGCCGTGAGTCGGCACGCTTTGATGCGTCCACACAAAGCGCTTTCACCACTGCCGTGCGACGCAGCAAGGCGCGGGCGGTTTTGATTGCGTTCATCATCATTGCCACTTCGGGTGCATTGTTGTGGGGCCTGTTTCAGGGCACGCAGGCCGTCATCAACGGCAGCATCAGCGCCGGGCATTTAGGGCAAACAGTGGTTTACGTGATCATGCTGGCCGCTGCTTTTGCGGTGCTGGGCGAGGTGTATGGCGACTTGCAGCGGGCTGCGGGTGCCACCGAGCGGCTGATGGAGCTGTTACACGGGCGCTCTGCCATTGAGTCGCCCCCAGCCGCTGTTTTTAAGCCAAATCGGCCTGCAGCCCTTGTAGATGCTGCTCAAGCAGCTATCAATTTTGATGCAATCACTTTTACTTATCCGTCACGCCCAGGCCAGCCATCCATTCACGGGCTGACGCTTTCAGTAGCCCCCGGCGAAACCGTGGCGCTGGTGGGGGCCAGCGGTGCGGGCAAAACCACTTTGTTCCAATTGCTACAGCGCTTTTACGACCCGCAGCAAGGCGTCATTTCGGTGGGTGGCGTGCCCATTGCGCAGCAACCACTGGAAACCTTGCGCGGCAGCATTGCGGTGGTGCCGCAAGACGCTGTGATCTTCTCGGCCAGCGCGTTGGAAAACATTCGCTATGGCCGACCGGATGCGACAGACGACGAGGTGCATGCCGCCGCCCAGGCCGCCTTTGCCGACGAGTTCATCCGCGCCCTGCCGGAAGGCTACGCCAGCTTCCTGGGCGAGCGGGGCGTGCGGCTTTCGGGTGGGCAACGCCAGCGCATGGCGATTGCACGTGCCATGCTGAAAAACGCCCCGGTGCTGCTGCTGGATGAGGCCACCAGCGCGCTGGACGCCGAGAGCGAGCGCATGGTGCAGGCCGCGCTGGAAACCGCGATGCAAGGCCGCACCACACTGGTCATTGCCCACCGGCTGGCCACGGTGCAAAAGGCCAATCGCATCGTGGTGTTGGAGCAAGGCCGCATGGTGGAAGTGGGCACGCACGACACACTGGTGGCGGCCGGTGGTGTGTATGCGCGGCTGGCGGCACTGCAGTTTGTGGCTTGAACGGCTCGCGACACAAAAGCTGTCAACGCAACGCACCATCCACCCTGCTGTGTCTGCTGGCGCACAGACATGGCTGCAATTCTGGCCTACGGTGCATGCGTTTGCGCGGTTTGCGCTGAAGGATGTGCCACATGTACCTCGTTGCTGCAGTTCCCGGTACGCCCGATGGTCTTACTCACACCCGGACGTAGCCCCCGTGAAGTACCAGGACTACTACGCCGCTCTCGGCGTGCCGCGCGACGCGGATCTGGCCCAGATTAAAAAGGCCTATCGCGCGATTGCGCACAAATACCACCCCGACAAATCAAAGGCGCCGGAGGCAGAAAGCCGCTTTAAAGAGGCGGCTGTGGCATACGCCACCTTGAAAGATGCAGACAAACGCGCTGCGTATGACGAACTGGGCAGCCGCCCTGAAGGCGAGGAATTTGCCCCGCCACCGCAGTGGCGACGTGAGCACAGTGGTCAGTTCGATTCTGCTGGCGGCCATGGGTTTGACGACCTGAATCTGACCGACCTGGACCTGGCCGACCTGTTCGCCGCCATGGGACGCGGCAGCCCACACTCTGCCTACAACAGCCACGCCATGGCGGGCCAGGACTTTGACCACACGGTTCAGATCAGCCTGGAAGACGCGCACCGCGGCACGCAGTTGAACCTGCAGATTCAAAGCCAGCGCGGTGAGCCCGCACGCGACTTGCAGGTGAGCATTCCTGCGGGTGTGCGCGAAGGCCAGAAAGTGCGGCTTCGTGGCAAGGGCGGCAAAGGCAGACCCGATGCGCAGGGCCAGGGCACGGTAGACGGCGACATCTATCTGCACATCCACCTGGCAGCGCACCCGATATTTCGCCCCGACCACCACGACCTCTATTTCGACCTGATGCTCTCTCCCTGGGAGGCCGCACTGGGCGGCGATGTGCAGGTGCCCACGCTGGACGGCCCCGTGCTGCTCACTGTGCCCGCAGGCACCAGCAGTGGCCGCAAGCTGCGCCTGCGCGGGCGTGGCTTGAATAACTCCGCACTCAAAAGCAGGGGCGATCTCTATGCCGTGGTGGCAATTGCAACGCCCTCCCCCCTCAGCGCCAGCGAGCGTGCGCTGTTTGAACAACTGGCCACCGCTTCGTTCTTCAACCCGCGAGGAGATGTGGCCAAGCCAGCATCTGCCGCCTACACCACACACCCCGGAGAAACCGTATGACCGCACACCTCACCCATATTGGCCATCTGGAAAGCTGGACCTGGCTGGAAGCGCCAGAAACCATCACAGCCGACGAGCTGGCACGCGCCAGCGGCTTGAGTACCGATCAGCTCAACGAGTTGGT
>JAYUXO010000333.1:0-3352 GCA_043753505.1 Comamonadaceae bacterium | reverse complement strand
ACCCGCGCCGTCCGCCATCAACGCGACAACAGGCTCGGTTGTGCTGCAAACCACTGCGGGCAGCATTGGCGTGAGTAATGCCACGCCCATCAACATTTCGGGATCGACGAACGTGGTCGCCGAGGCAGGCGGTGGCGGCGCGCAGCAGGTGAATCTGGCTTTCACCACGTCCCCGGGCGAAGTGGACGCCATATCTGCCCCGGGAGAAATTAACGTCACCAACGCCACGGGGGCGCTACTGGTGCGCGGCAGCGTAAATTCGTCCAACGGCAATGTGAACCTGCGCCACACCGGCTCGGGCGACTTGTTGATTTCGCCTTCAGGGGTGTTGCCGGCGGCGGTTACCGCACCCACCGGCGAAATTTCCCTGTCAACTGCCAACGGCAACATTCAGCTGGTGGCGACGGCGGGCGCTGATGCCACTGTGACAGCGGGTGCGGGGACTGCATCCCTGGTTTGCACCGCCCCCGGCACCTCCCTTTGTGTGTCCGCTGGCGGCACGTCCGGGTCGGTGATCCTGACGGGCAGCGCCGGCAACGATGCGGTGCTGAAAGCCGTGACTGGCAACATGACGGTAGGGGCAACCGGCAGCCTGCAACTGACCCCTGGCGCTCCGAGTGGTGACGCTGTACTGCTGGCGCTGGCGGGCAGCATCACCATTCCCGCAAGTTGCTCCACCGCAAATTGCAACTCCCTGCCGTTTGGGCTTGACCCGGTGGTCAACGCCGTCTCTGACACGGGCATGCTGTCCAACAATTACTTCACCCGGCTTTTCCCGGGCACCGACAGCAGCACCATCCCAGACACGGGCGGTAGCTTCAGCCTGATCTCTAACGACGCCATACAGGTCGCGGTCGGGGCACCGGTGGCACCGCCCTCGGTGTCGGTTTCGCTTGCCACCGTGACGGTGTCAGGCGTGTTGCTGCCATTCGACACCACCATCAACAGCGGTAACCTGATCGTGGGTGCCAACGCAGCGGCTGGGGTGAACACCGGCGTGTATCAAATTTGCTCAACGGCATTTCCGTACTACTGCCAGAACGGCAACCTTTCATTTACCAAAGCACCGCCACCGCCACCGCCACCGCCACCGCCACCGCCACCACCACCACCACCACCACCACCACCACCGCCGCCACCCCCAGCACCGGTTCCACCACTAGCCCCAGCGCCCGTGCCTCCACCACCTGCACCGGTTCCCCCTGCGCCCGTGCCACCACCGCCTGCGCCCGTGCCAGTGCCTCCACCGCCCCCAGCACCACTTCCGCCAGCGCCTCCTCCCCCTGCACCGGTGCCACCACCCCCTGCACCGACGCCGCCTGCTCCACCACCTGTGCAGGTGCCACCGCCATCCGCACCGCCGTCTGTTACCCCTCCCGCGGCATCCCCCGTGCGCAGCGAAAGCGATCCGCAGCGGCAAATCGAGCGTTTTCCGGGGACATTTGCCGCATTGTTGACAACCACTCAGCGATTGGGTGATGACGACATCGTGATCACCGACACCGGGTGCCGGCCTCAGTAAGGCAAAAGGACTTTAGGGCTAAAAAGCCCTAAAGCCCCTTTAAATACTGCTTAAGCAGCTATAGTATTTATAGCTTTTGTGAGGGCTTTTTTTAAAACCTGGGCAGCTCCGGATGCTTCATCTGCCCGCCACGTACCAGCACCCGGCCGTACTCAGCGCAACGCTGCAGGGTGGGGATGACCTTACCGGGGTTGAGCAAGCTCTTGCTGTCAAACGCGCGTTTGACGCCAAACCTCTGCTCGTTTTCTTGGGCTGAAAACTGCACGCACATGCTGCTGAGTTTTTCTACGCCCACGCCGTGCTCGCCCGTCACCGTTCCGCCCATGGCCACGCTGGTTTCAAGTATGTCGGCACCAAACAGCTCGCAGCGGCGTAGCTGGTCAGCGTCGTTCGCATCAAACAAAATCAGCGGGTGCAGGTTGCCGTCGCCTGCGTGAAACACGTTGGCGCACTTGAGTTGGTACTTTTTTTCCATTTGTTGAATAGCCAGCAAAATGTCAGCCAGGCGCTTGCGAGGAATGGTGGAGTCCATGCACATGTAGTCGGGGCTGATACGGCCGCTAGCCGGAAAGGCATTTTTGCGGCCACTCCAGAACTTCAGGCGCTCGGCTTCGGACTGGCTCACGACGACATCTGTAGCGCCCGACCCAAGCAATACCTGGGTCATACGGCCAATTTCTTCTTCAACCTCTTCCGGCGTGCCATCAGACTCGCACAGCAAAATCGCTTCGGCACTCAGGTCGTAACCAGCGTGCACAAAGTCTTCCACCGCCGCCGTCATGGGCTTGTCCATCATCTCCAGGCCGGCAGGAATGATGCCGGCAGCAATCACCGCCGCTACCGCGTCGCCCGCTTTACGAATGTCGTCAAAACTGGCCATGATGCAACGGGCCAATTGCGGTTTGGGCACCAGCTTCACGGTCACTTCGGTGGTGATGGCCAACATTCCCTCGCTGCCCACAATCATGGGCAGCAAGTCCAGGCCGGGCGCGTCCAGCGCGTCGCCGCCAAACGTCACCTCTTCGCCTTCGATGGTGAAACCGCGCACCTTGATGACGTTGTGTAAGGTCAAGCCGTATTTCAAACAATGTACGCCGCCGGAGTTTTCAGCCACATTGCCGCCGATGGTGCAGGCGATCTGGCTGCTGGGATCAGGCGCGTAATAAAGACCTAGCGGCGCAGCGGCTTCGCTGATGGCCAGGTTGCGTACGCCGCACTGCACGACGGCGGTACGGCTGACTTTGTCCAGCTTCAAAATTTTGTTGAACTTGGCCAGCGACAGTGTGACGCCTTGCGCATGCGGCATGGCCCCGCCCGACAAGCCAGTGCCCGCGCCGCGCGCCACCACCGGCACGCCCATGCGGTGGCAAGTTTGCAGAACGCCCTGAATCTGCTGATAGGTCTCGGGCAGCACCACACACAGCGGGCGCTGGCGGTAAGCAGTCAGGCCGTCGCATTCATAGGGCGTGGTGTCTTCGTCGTGCCACAAGATCGCGTTTTGAGGCAAAACGGCCTGTAGCCCAGGTAAAACCTGCTCAAGCAGCTTCTGTTTTTGTAGCAGGTCAAGAGGAAGTGGAGCGTTCATGGATTCATACCTGGTGGTTGATGGCACTGCACACTGTAGTGCGGCTTGCCCCGTTCTGATCGTTGTAGCAGCCTGAAGAATATTCGTGCAGTTTGGGAATATTTATCAACACGGTGACGGGCAACGCCCCGGGGGGTGCGCCGTCCCACTGGGTGGCAGGTGGGGCCAAGCCGACTCGGGGGGGCTTTATGTCACCTTGCCGTCGTTTGCAACCAGTCGGCAAACGCTGCCACCTCCCAGCGATC
>JAYUXO010000332.1:0-8252 GCA_043753505.1 Comamonadaceae bacterium | reverse complement strand
TTCGTGGTTTGCCTCGTCTTCGTGTTTGCTGTGCAGGAACTTGTGGGCGATTTTTTCAAAACCCTCAAAGCACAGGTAAGCGCCGCCAATCATCAACAGCGGCGTGATCGCCCAGGTCGCAAAGGCACTGATGGCCAGCGCGGCGGGCACCAGAATGAGCTTATTGACAAAGGACCCTTTAGCCACGGCCCACACCACGGGCAACTCGCGGTCGGCGCGCACACCAGCGACTTGCTGGGCATTGAGCGCCAGGTCATCGCCCAGCACACCGGCTGTTTTTTTGGCCGCGACCTTGGTCATCACGGCCACGTCGTCCAGCACAGCGGCAATATCGTCTAACAGGGCTAAAAGACTGGCTCCGGCCATGGGTGCTCCTTGGAAATTTGAGTTGGGAGTATCGGTGCGAGTTATGACGGCTGTTTCGTCCACCCGACCAGGTCAAATCGTGTTCGTCCATTGATCCGATATGTACTGAAGTCGTTGATGTCTATGGTCACGATACTTCTAAGACCCGATTGCTCAGCCAGCCAAACCAGACTGATATCGGCCAAATCGGGGTCGCAGTCTGCATATTTGTGAAGCAGGCTGGACATGCGTTGATAGGCCAATGCATCGGGATTCACCAGCGTAATCCAACCCATGGCAATTTGGTCCATCAAGGCTGCGCGATTGACGACTGTCAAGAAAAACGCCACCTCGGTGATGACCTGCGGTGTGGTGACAAACGAGCCTGAAAACCTACGCAACCAGTCGCGGGCTGCAGCGTGGTGGCGGTCTTGCAAGTCATACAGTGCAACCAGAAAACCCGTGTCGAGCATCACTTGTTGACCGGAAAACGTCATGGCTTGCGTTCGTTGCCGCGCAGCCGTTGTTGAACGAAGGCCCGCACACGGGCGTTGCTCATCGACGGTTGTAGCGGCATGTCCGCACCCACCGCACCGATCAAGCCCGCTTTATTGAATGCGTCATACACAGCGCTGGTTTCTTTCACCGGGGGCAGTTCAGGTGAATTCGCCTGTGCTGCTGCATCGTTTGCGCTCAAGTACTGGCTTAAGGCGGTCGTGATCACCTGAGTTTTGGTGACTTGTTGAAACTGGCAATAGTTCGCCAAAGCTAGTTCAATGCGCTCTGGCAGGCGGACAGATGTGCTCATCAAATCGCTCCATGTATTACAGAAAATTTATTGTAATACGACGACTCATCGCACCCACCGCCGCGCATTGCGCCATAGCTGCATCCACGGGCTGTGCTCGTTCACATCGCCGTCCGTCCAGCTCATTTGCACGTTGCGAAACACGCGCTCGGGGTGGGGCATGAAGGCAGTGAAGCGGCCGTCGGCGGTGGTGACGCCGGTCAGGCCGCCGGGGCTGCCGTTGGGGTTGGCCGGATAAGCCTCGGTGGGCAGGCCGTAGCTGTCGGTGAAACGCAAGGCGGCGATGGTCTGCTGTGCATTGCCGCGCTGGCTGAAGTTGGCAAAGCCTTCGCCGTGCGCCACGGCAATTGGCAGGCGGGTGCCGGCCATGCCTTTGAAGAACAGGCTGGGGCTATCCAGCACTTCAACCATCGACAGACGTGCTTCAAACCGCTCGCTCAAATTCGTGGTGAAGCGTGGCCAGGCGGCGGCACCGGGAATGATGTCGGCCAACTCGGCAAACATCTGGCAGCCGTTGCACACGCCCAGACCAAAGGTGTTTTGGCGCTCGAAAAAGGCTTTGAACTGGTCGGATAACTGTGGGTTGAACGTGATGCTGCGGGCCCAGCCAATGCCGGCACCCAGGGTGTCGCCATAGCTGAAGCCACCGCAGGCCACCAGCCCTGTGAACTCGGCCAGCTTGGCGCGGCCGGTTTGCAGGTCGGTCATGTGCACGTCGAAGGCTTCAAAACCGGCTTCGGAGAAGGCGTAGGCCATTTCTACATGCGAGTTGACGCCCTGCTCGCGCAGGATAGCGACCTTGGGTTTGCTCAACATCAATTCAGGTGCTTCTAAATTGATAGCTGCTCGAGCAGTATTTACAAGGGTGGAAGGCCGTTTTTGCTTAAATTCACCCGTCAGGTGCACATGCAGGCCCGGATCGGACGGGCTACCCACCGCCGCATGCTCGGCATCGGCACAGACCGGGTTGTCGCGCTGCTGACAAATTTTCCAGCTGACGCTGTCCCATACCTGGTGCAAGTCCTGGAGCTTCGCGCTGAACACGGCTTTGGTGTCGCGCCACACTTGAATCTGGCCTTTGCCCGCGTCCATAGGCGAGCTCTCGGGTCGGGTTTTGCCAACAAAGTGGCTGTGGCGGCTCAAGCCGTGCTCGCGCAGGGTTTGCATCACGGCGTTGCGCTGCTCTGTGCGCACTTGCAGCAGCACACCGAGCTCTTCGTTGAACAGAGCCTTGAGCGTCAGTTCGTCGCGCAGTGCGCCCACCTGACCTGCCCAGTTTTTGGCGTCGCCATGCTCGGCGCGGCTGTCGGTGATGCCGTCGCCCTGCACCAACAGCATGTCAATGTTCAGTGCCACGCCGACGTTGCCGGCAAACGCCATTTCGCAAGCAGCCGCGAAAAGCCCGCCATCACTTCGATCGTGGTAGGCCAGTATGTGGCCGCTGGCACGCAGGGTGTTGACGGCGTTGACCAGGTTGATCAGGTCTTGCGGTTCGTCCAGATCGGGCGCGGCATCGCCGACTTGCGCAAGCGTCTGCGCCAGGATGCTGCCGCCCATGCGCTGCTGGCCGCGGCCCAGGTCGATCAGCACCAGGGTGGTGTCAGGCTCGGTGGCACTCAGCTGTGGCGTGAGCGTGCCGCGCACGTCAGCCAGGGCGGCAAAGGCGGTGACGATGAGGCTCACCGGGGATGTGACCTTCTTCTCGCCTGCGGCTTCCTTCCATTGCGTGCGCATGCTCAAGCTGTCTTTGCCCACCGGAATGCTGATGCCCAGCGCCGGGCACAGCTGCATGCCGACCGCGTGCACCGCGTCATACAGCGCAGCGTCTTCGCCCGGCTCGCCGCAAGCGGCCATCCAGTTGGCCGACAGTTTGACGCGGGGCAGCTCCATCGGTGCGGCCAACAAATTGGTAATCGCCTCGGCCACGGCCATGCGGGCCGACGCAGTGGCGTCGATCACCGCCAGTGGCGTGCGCTCACCCAGGCTCATGGCCTCGCCGGCAAAGCCTTTGAAATCGGCCAGCGTGACCGCGCAATCAGCCACTGGCACCTGCCAGGGACCCACCATCTGGTCGCGGTGTGTCAGGCCACCCACGGTGCGGTCGCCGATGGTGATGAGGAAGCGCTTGGAGGCCACGGTAGGGTGGCTCAAGACCTGGATGGCGGCTTGTTGAAGGTCCACGTCGGTGAGGTCTAGCGGTTTGAAGGTGCGGGGAATGCGTTGAACGTTGCGGTGCATCTTGGGGGGCTTGCCCAGCAGCACGTTCATGGGCATGTTGACGGGGTGCATTTCCTCGCTTCGGGGAGGGCCCTCATCCCTGCCCCCTCCCAGGGGGAGAGGGACCAATACCGGCTCCTTCTCTCTCTCCCCTGTCTTACGCCCTCGCCCCTCTGGAAAGAGGGTGGGGGTGAGGGGCTGGCGCGCTACAGGACCTTCATCAGAGACAACCAACTGCCGCTCCTGCGTCGCCACCCCCACCACCGCAAACGGACACCGCTCCCGCTCGCAAATCGCCTTGAAATGAGCCAGAGACTCCGGCGCAATCGCCATCACATAGCGCTCCTGGCTCTCGTTGCACCAGATCTCTTTGGGTGCCAGGCCCGAGGCCTCCAGCGGCACGGCGCGCAGGTCAAAGTGCGCGCCCCGGCCTGCATCGTTTGTCAGCTCGGGAAAGGCGTTGCTCAAGCCCCCTGCCCCCACATCATGAATCGCCAGAATCGGATTGTCCGCTTGCAGCAACGCGCACTGCGTGATGACCTCCTGCGCGCGCCGCTCGATTTCCGGGTTGCCGCGCTGCACCGAGTCGAAATCGAGGTCAGCCGCGTTAGCCCCGGTGGCCAGCGAACTGGCAGCGCTGCCGCCCATGCCAATGCGCATGCCGGGACCACCCAGTTGAATGAGCAGGCTGCCCGCCGGAAACGCGATCTTTTGCGTCTGGGTGGCGTCGATGCTGCCAAGCCCACCGGCAATCATGATGGGTTTGTGGTAGCCACGCTGCACCGTGTCCACGTCGCTGGCCGCTGCCTGCTCGTACTCACGAAAATAGCCCAGCAGGTTGGGCCGGCCAAATTCATTGTTGAATGCCGCGCCGCCCAGCGGGCCCTCCGTCATGATTTGCAGGGGGCTGGCAATGTGGCCGGGCTTGCCGTCCGCCTGGTCGCTCAGGCCGCCCCAGAGTTTGGAGACGGTAAAACCAGTGAGCCCCGCCTTGGGCCTGGAGCCGCGGCCGGTGGCACCCTCATCGCGAATCTCGCCGCCCGCGCCGGTACTCGCACCGGGGAACGGGGAGATGGCGGTGGGGTGGTTGTGGGTTTCGACTTTCATGAGCACGTGGCTTAAAACGCTACTCTTTTCATAGCTGCTTGAGCAGTATTCATAAGGTCTGGTGGCCGATTTGGTACTTAAATCGGCATTAAAGATGGCGGCAAAGCGCTCCACCTGTGTTCCCTGCATTACCGACGCGTTGTCGCTGTAGGCCACCACCGTGTGTTGCGGACTCGTCTGGTGGGTGTGGCAAATCATCGCAAACAGGCTTTTGCCTTGTGCCACGCCGTCGATGGTGAAGGCCGCGTTAAATATTTTGTGACGGCAGTGCTCGCTGTTGGCCTGCGCAAACATCATCAGCTCTACGTCGCTGGGGTCGCGGCCCAGCTGGGTGAAGGCATGTTGCAGGTAATCAATTTCATCGTCAGCCAATGCCAGACCGAACTGGGTATTGGCCTGCACCAGCGCGTCGCGGCCATCAGCCAGCACGTTGATGTGCTGCATCGGGGCGGCGGGCAACTCGGTAAACAAGTCCAGCGCCTGGTCGCGGCTGAAGAACACGCTTTCGGTCATGCGGTCATGCAACAGCGCCGCCGCCGCATGCAAGGCTGCATCGTCCAGTGCCACTTTGCTGAACAGTCGGGCCTTGAGTGACTGGCTTAGCGACTGAGTTAGCGACAAGTGAAATTCTGTGACGCGCTCCAACCTTTTGACAGCCAAGCCGCAATTACGCGCAATGTCGGTAGCCTTGGATGCCCAGGGCGAGACGGTGCCCAGGCGGGGCGAGACCACCACCAGCGCGCCCGCTTCTGGCGCTGGAACGGCGGGCTCGCCATAGCGCAGCAAATTAGCCAGTTGATGATGTTGCGCGGCTTCCAGTGCGTATTCGGTCGCCACCAGGTGCACGTGGCGAGCCGCAATTGCCGTGATGCGCGGGTCAATCGTCTGGAGTTGTGCGAGAAACTGACGGGCCTTGAAGCCGCTCAGGGCGTTACAGCCCTCAAAGGAAGTGATGTTCAGGGTCACGGGGGGAAGTGCTGTTGGCTTCGAAGCGGCTGATTTTATCGACGGCTGCGCTTGCGCCTTCCCCTCTCGGGGGAAGGCGGGGATGGGGGCGACTGTGGCGAGAATTTGCAACGACAAGCTGGACGAAAAGACACGGTTTTATGTGCTGCATAGCGTGCAAAACCACACTAAACAAGCTTTAACACACACCTGCCGCCATCTCAGCCTTCCGCCGGAGGGAAAGGAGTTAATGAACCTCGGCAAAAGATTCTGCGGAACTGCGGCAAGCGGACTGGGATGCAGCGCAAGGCGTCTTTTTGCGGTCAAGAGCGCGGGCTACTGACGAGAAAAACAACGAAGTTGGTGCGCCCAAGGCCGCGTGATCGCAGACTGCACGGGATTTTGCAGAGGCTCCTTAAACCTTTAATCCATGAAAAAAGCCACCCGAAGGTGGCTTTTTTGATCAGCGGAAAACTGATTAACGAACCACAGCGATCTGGTCGCGCTTGCCGCCTTTAAACGTGTACAAAGTTAGAGCACCGTTCTTCACGTCGCCTTTTTCGTCAAAAGAGATCGTGCCAGTCACGCCTTTGTAGTCTTTGGTTGCAGCCAGCACCGGCAGGTATTTTGCGGGCTCGGCAGAGCCAGCTTTCACCATGGCAGCGACCATGATGTTCAACGCGTCATACACATAGGGCTCGTAGACGGTCACGTCAATACCAAAGCGTTTTTTGTAGTCTGCATAGAACTTGTCCATGCCCGCTTTTTGCGTGCCTTCCACACCACCGGCCTCTGCGCACACCACCTGGCCGTCGGCCATTGCGTCACCCGCCAGCTTGGGCAGCTCGCTGGAGCAGATGCCGTCACCACCCATGAACTTGGCACTCAAGCCAAGGTTTTTCATCTGGCGCATCATTGGCCCAGCCACTGCATCCATGCCGCCGAAGAACACCACATCAGGCTTTTTGCCTTTGAGTGTGGTCAAGATGGGCATGAAATCGGTGGCTTTGTCATTGGTGAACTCGCGACCCACAATTTTGCCGCCAGCGGCTTTCACAGCTTTCTCGAATTCGTCTGCGACGCCTTGGCCGTAAGCGGTACGGTCGTCAATCACCGCAATCGACTTACCCTTCAGGTCTTTCACAGCGTAACGGCCCAGAGTGCCGCCCAGGTGCACATCGTCAGCCACCACGCGGAAGGTGGTTTTGTAACCGTTGCGGGTGAATTTGGGGTTGGTAGCCGATGGAGAAATCTGGGGAATGCCAGCGTCGCTGTAGATCTTGGAAGCAGGAATCGAAGTGCCCGAGTTCAAGTGACCGATCACGCCCGCCACTTTCATGTCCGCCAGCTTTTGGGCCACAGAAGTGCCTTGTTTTGGGTCGCCAGCGTCATCTTCAGCGGCCAACTCCAGCTTGACTTTCTTGCCACCAATCATCACGCCCTTGGCGTTCAGATCTTCGATGGCCATCTTGGCGCCGTTTTCGTTACCTTTGCCCAGGTGGGCAATGCCGCCAGAGGTAGGGCCCACGTGACCAATCTTCACGACCATGTCCTGTGCAAAGGCCATTCCCGCAAAAGCGGTCAGTGCGGCAACAGCGGTCAACTTGAATTTCACTTGCATGGAGATCTCCAGATAAAAAGAGGAAGTTGAGAAAAAACGAAGCACCTTTAGGCGCTTGGCCGACGCGGACAATATCGCAATTTTTGGGCCCAAACCATAGGGAACACGCTAGTCACAGCGGCATAAGGGATTTTACTTTTATAGCGGCAGCGCTTATGCAGCCTGCTTGTGCTGCTCTCTAATTAGGGGCGTATACCTTGTCTGACGCGTTATCCAGCGAATGCATCATGGGTCGGGCGAAGGCTGCGTATCGCCTGCGCCAGCATCGGCCGCCAGCGCCTGCGCCACGGTCAATCGCACCGCCAGCTCGATCTCACGCCGCAGCGCTGGGCCTAACGCCCTGGTTTGCTCCATCACCACTTTGGCAGTCGCTTCCCGCAGTCGCTGATCCAGTGCCTCCTCCACCCGAGCCATCACGCGGCGCACCAACTGGTCTTCCAGCTTGTCAGGCGCGCGTGTAACTACATCAGGTTTTGCCGGTGCAACAGCACGCGCGGCAATGGCGCTGCCGAGTCTGGTGGACAAAGTCGCGGGTGGGGCCAAATTGACTGGCGTTGGATACGGCAGCGCAGATGTCCTGGCAGACGCAGCGACGTCTGGCGCAGTGACTATCGTTTTGTCTGCCACAGGGGGGGCACGCACCACGTCGGTGAGCGTGGGAACAAAGCGCGGTGGTGGGCGTAAGGTGTTGGCCATTTAAAACCCGTGCACCATCAGGAAGCGGGCACACCTGATGCGTCATGACGCACCAGTGTGTAGCCCTGCTCGGCATATTGCTTCCACCGCAGCCGGGCACTGTTGCGATCTTGCTCCTCACTACTGACCACTTCAATCAGGCGTGTAAAGCGCTCGAAACCGTCAGGAACCGCATCGCCCATATTCACCAGCACCTGCTGGTGCGGTGTGTCCTGTGTACCCACGGTCAGCACCACGGGCGAGGCGTTCAACACCTGAGGGTCGGCAGGCACGAGGCAATGCGGCACAAACTCCAATGGTGAAAACGTCCACAACTGCACGTCCAGCCGCTGCAGCATCGCAGCAGACCCGGTGACCACCACCTGGGCGCCCTGCCCCACCGCCTTGCGCAGCAGGCGACAGGCGTAACCCAGCTTGTCGGGCGCGTTGAAATGAAAAGCGACCTCGGTCATGCAGCGGTCATGCAGCTGGTTTGGCAGCTGGTTTGGCTCGGCGCACGCGGGGTTTGACAGG
>JAYUXO010000331.1:0-3355 GCA_043753505.1 Comamonadaceae bacterium | reverse complement strand
CGCGGTGTCCGTCAAGCCGCTTGCGCCCAGCAACTGCGGCTTTGATGTGCAAGGTGGCTGGAGCACCCATTTCAGCGAGCGTTTTGCCGGCCAACCGTTCAAGTCGGTCGCCATCACCTTCACCGATGCGAACGGGCAAGCCCTCACCCGCAAAGGTGAGTTCGTCGCCACCGCCAGCGGCGTGGAAGGTAGCCTGATCTACACCGCCAGCGCCAGTTTGCGCGACACCATCGCCCAGCGCGGCAGCGCCACCTTCCAGTTGGATTTACTGCCCGACAAACCTCTGGAGCGCGTGCTGGCCGACGTGGCCCACCCGCGCGGCTCCCGCTCCCTGTCAAGCCACCTGAAAAGCCGCCTTGGAATTGATGGCATCAAGATGGCTTTGCTGTACGAAGCTTTGAGCAAAGAGGCGATGAATGCCCCTTTGCTGCTGGCTGCGGCCATCAAGTCACTCCCGATCACGGTGAGCCAGACCCGGCCCATTGCAGAAGCCATCAGTTCGGCCGGTGGCGTGGCATTTGAGGGTCTGGATGCGGGCTTGATGCTGGCGCAGTTGCCAGGCGTGTTTTGTGCGGGCGAAATGCTCGATTGGGAAGCGCCCACGGGTGGATACTTGCTCACCGCATGTTTTGCCAGCGGCCAACAAGCAGGACAGGCGGCTGCGGGCTGGGCCCACAAGGCTGAATGACGCGCAGATCGCGCATAAAAAAGCGCGGTAAGTACCGCGCTTTTTGATGCATGCAATCGCTGTCTTTAACGCAGCTTGGTCAAGCGTTCGGTGGTTACAGAGCCACCCAGAAGGCCCAACGCTTTTGCCACATAACCCTGACATTCGGCGGTGGCCAGCTGCATGTTGCCCAGGGTGGTGATGCCATACGTCGTTGGTACCGAGCTCACCACGGTGATCTGCCCACTTGGAGAGCTGCCAGCAGGCGTGGTGAACGTGATGGCCAGTGTGGTGGTGCAAGCCCCCCAATTGGTCTCACCCACCACGCTGTAGGTGGCAATATTGGAGGCCACGCCGCTGACGATCACCGTCGACGTGGAAGACACTGCACCGGAGTACAGCGTGAATGTGTCGAATTGCCTGGCGCGGAACACGTTGAGCCCACCCTGCTGACTGCCCAGGCTGACGGTAGGCTCGGTGCGGTAGCGGCCAATGATCAAGCCGCTGTCACTTTGCACCACCGAATAGAAAACCAGGCCATCGGCCCACTGGTACAGACCTTCCAGCGGCCCGGCTGCGTGCGACGCAAATGAGGCAACGCACAGCAACAAACCGGACACCAGTTTCGCAAAAAATCTTGAGAGCATGAGTAAACCTTGGAGAAAAAGAAGAACGTGAATTTCATCACGGGAATCGCCCTGCTTGCAGCGAGCGAGACAACAAAAATGTAATGAAAGGCGATTGCACGCCATAAAAGAGGTTGACGAGCCTTACCCCCGGCACTGACTCCACAGTTAGGGCTGCTTGGTTCCCCACCTGACCCGGTTGGCCGCTTTACCATGCGGGGAGGCCCGTCAATCGCGATTGTAAGTGCCCGATGACAGATGGCTTCGCTGCGCGCCATGACAGATGTGCAACACAGTGTCGCCAAGTCATTGGCCATTCCCGGCGCAGCCGGAGTCATTCCGTCATCAGGCGCAGCGCCACCCGTAGAATCAAATGCATGTCCTACCTGGTTCTAGCCCGCAAATACCGCCCCAAAAATTTCACTGAAATGGTGGGCCAGGAGCATGTAGTGCAGGCGTTGACCAATGCGCTCACGCAACAGCGCCTGCACCATGCCTACCTTTTCACCGGCACTCGTGGGGTGGGCAAGACCACGGTGTCGCGCATTCTGGCCAAGTCACTCAATTGCCAGGGGGCTGATGGCAACGGTGGGATCACCGCCAACCCCTGTGGAACTTGCTCAGCCTGCACTGATATTGATAGCGGCCGTTTTGTCGATTACACCGAGCTGGACGCAGCCTCGAACCGGGGCGTGGACGAGGTGCAAAGCCTGTTGGAGCAGGCGGTTTACAAGCCGGTGCAGGGGCGCTTCAAAGTCTTCATGATTGACGAAGTGCACATGCTGACCAACACCGCATTCAACGCGATGTTGAAAACGCTGGAAGAGCCACCCGAGTATCTGAAATTTGTGCTGGCAACTACCGATCCGCAAAAAGTTCCGGCCACGGTGCTGTCACGCTGCCTGCAGTTCAGCCTGCGGCCCATGGCCCCCGAGACAATTCAGGAACATCTGCAACAAGTTTTACACGCTGAAGGCGTGTCGGCAGACGCCCCTGCGCTGCGGTTGATCTCTCGCGCGGCCCGCGGCTCCATGCGTGATGCGCTCAGCCTGACTGATCAGGCCATTGCATTTGGCAGCGGCCAGTTACAAGAGGCCACCGTGCGTCTCATGTTGGGAAGCGTGGACCGCAGCCACGTGTTTCGTTTGATCGCGGCGCTCGCCACGGGCGACGGTAAAACCGTGGTGGAAACCGTGGAAACCTTGCGTGTGAATGGTCTGAGTGCCGCCAACACGCTAGAAGAATTGTGCGGCGTGCTGCAGCAGATGGCAGTAGTGCAAGCGGTGCCCGGCATGGTCGGCATGGGCGACGACGAAGCCGCGCAAACCGCCACGCTGGCCGGTCAGATGCCCGCCGATGAAACCCAATTGCTATACAGCCTGTGCCTGCATGGCCGGGCCGAGCTGGGCTTGGCGCCTGACGATTACGCCGCGCTGACCATGGTGCTGCTGCGGCTGCTTGCGTTCAAACCCGCACGTGAATCGGGCAATGCGCCACCGGCTGAAAAAAAAACTTTAGCGAACGCGCAAACGGTTGATTTGGTGGATGAAACAGGCATCGCCCCTGTCGAAAATAAGGCCGATGTGCAGAAGGCCGACGTGCATGTCGCCCACTCAGGCCGTGTCTTATCTGTTATTGAACAAGCGGCAGCACACCGACCTGCCTCCCCCCTGCTGGCCATCAGCAGTCTGGCACCGACACCCGATCAAATTCCTGCCAGCCCCGTGTTTGCCGTACCGGTGCGTGTGCAAGTTGAAAGTGCTGGCGATGCCAGCCACGCCGCCCGCGCTCCGCAAACCCTGCAACCCACCGAAGAAGGCGATTTCTGGCATGCCGCTGTGCAGCAACTGGTGGCCTCTGACGCCATTGCGGCCATGGTGCGTGAGTTGGCTTTGCAGTCGCAACTGATGGCGCGTGACACCGGCCACTGGATGCTGCGCGTGGAGCGTTCGTCACTGAACCAGAGTGCCAGCCGTGAGCGATTGCAAGCCGCCCTCGCTGCGATCGGCTACCCCGTGACCCTGGGCGTGGAAGTGGGCACTATCACCGACACACCCGCCCG
>JAYUXO010000330.1:0-3356 GCA_043753505.1 Comamonadaceae bacterium | reverse complement strand
CTTCTTCGCTGCCCGACTTTCCGGTGCAGGTGTAGCGCCGGTAGTTTTCCTTGACCACGCCGCCACAATTCGGACAGGGCGAAGCCAGGGTGGCGTAGTCACCTGGCACCGTATCGCGGTCGTATTCCTTGGCTTTTTTCACCAGGCGTTCGGTCATGCGGGCAATGTCGGCCATAAACGAGACGCGGCTGAGCTTGCCCTGCTCCATCAACGCCAGTTTGTATTCCCATTCGCCTGTCAGCTCGGGCTTGGACAGTTCTTGCGCGTCCAGGCCACGCAGCAAAGTCATGAGTTGGAACGCTTTGGCGGTGGGAATCATCTCCCGACCTTCGCGCAACAGGTACTTTTCCGTCAGCAGCCCTTCAATGATGGAGGCACGCGTGGCCGGTGTGCCCAGGCCTTTTTCCTGCATGGCGTGGCGCAACTCATCGTCGTCCACCATCTTGCCGGCGCCTTCCATGGCGCCCAGCAGAGTGGCCTCGCTGTAGCGGGCGGGCGGGCGGGTTTTCAGGCCTTTGGCGTCCACGGTGTCAGCGCGTACTTTCTCCCCGGGCTTGACGGGCACCAAGCTCTGGCCTTTGTCGCCGTCTTTCGCATCCGCCACTTCGTCGGCTGCTTCTTTACCGTAAATGGCCAGCCA
Source organism: Comamonadaceae bacterium (assembly GCA_043753505.1). Taxonomy (GTDB): domain Bacteria; phylum Pseudomonadota; class Gammaproteobacteria; order Burkholderiales; family Burkholderiaceae_C; genus JAAFIW01. Next base: position 2,716 of record JAYUXO010000330.1, on the reverse strand, counting down.
GCCGGGCTTGACCAGGACCTTGCCTTCGGTTTTGAAGCTGTATTGCTCCACTTGCGAGATGCGTGTGGTGACTGAGTATTCGGCGCTGGGATAGAACACCGCCATAAACCGGCGCACCACCAGGTCATACAACTTCTGTTCCGCATCACTCAAGCCGCTGGGTGCCTGTAGCGTGGGAATGATCGCAAAGTGGTCACTCACCTTGGCGTTGTCAAACACCCGCTTGGTGGGCTTGACGTAGCCGTTGTTCAGTGCCACCAGCGCATGCGGGGCCAGGTGGCGTATGCCGCTGTTGGCCAGCATGTCAAAGGTTTGCTTGACCACCGGCAGATAGTCTTCGGGCAGGTTGCGCGAGTCGGTGCGGGGGTAGGTCAGGGCCTTGTGGCGCTCGTACAGGCTTTGAGCCAGTTGCAGCGTGGTTTTGGCGGAGAAGCCGAATTTGCCGTTTGCCTCGCGTTGCAGGCTGGTCAGGTCAAACAGCAACGGGCTGGCCTGAGTGGTGGGTTTGCTTTCTTCGGTGACGGTGGCCTGTTTTCCGCGCGTGGCATCGGCAATCGCCAGGGCCTGCGCCTGCGTCCACACGCGGTCGGCCTTTTTCTCCGAATCTTCCGTGTCTCTTTTGAACGTCGGGTCAAACCACTTGGCCGGGTACTCGCCCGCCTCGGCCGCAAAACTGGCGTGCACCTCCCAGTAGTCGCGGCTGATGAATTTGCGAATCTGTTCTTCGCGCTCCACCACCACTGCCAGGGTGGGCGTTTGCACGCGACCCACGGTGGTCAAAAAGAAGCCGCCATCGCGCGAGTTGAAGGCCGTCATGGCCCGTGTGCCGTTGATGCCGACCAGCCAATCGGCTTCAGACCGGCTGCGCGCAGCGTCTGCCAGGCCCTGCATTTGTTTGTCGCTGCGCAGGTGGGTAAAGCCGTCGCGAATGGCTTGCGGCGTCATGCTTTGGAGCCACAGCCGCTGCACCGGCTTGCCCAGCGGGCGGGCTTTATCTCCCACACCGGTACCGGCGTACTGTTCGATCAGGCGAAAAATCAGCTCCCCTTCGCGGCCCGCGTCACAGGCGTTAATCAGCGCCGTCACGTCTTTGCGCTTGGCCTGCTTGACCACCGCATTCAGCCGGGTTTTGGTTTTGTCGACCGGCTTCAAATCGAAATACGGCGGAATCACCGGCAGGTTGGCAAAGCTCCACTTGCCGCGCTTGACGTCAAATTCTTCTGGCGCCTGAATTTCTACCAGGTGGCCCACCGCACTGGTGACCACATATTGCTCGTTTTCAAAGTGCTCGTCGTGCTTGTCGAACTTACCCGCTGTGGGCGTGAGCGCCCGCACGATGTCTTGCGCCACCGAGGGTTTTTCTGCGATTACCAGTGTTTTGCTCATACAAGTCGTATCCGTTTTACGTTCGTCTGTTTGGGGCGCATTGTTGCCGCATTGGGTTTCAGACCCCGGCGACTAAGGCCACTGCATCCTTACAATCAGTCAGTTCTCGCGCCTGCGCACCCGCGCTCATGCGCTCACAACCAACTTAGCAGAAACCAACTTAGCAGAGTTTTGCGAATGCCCAAAAAGTCCCGTAGCCACGATGCCAACAGCGAAGTGATGAAGCAGGCTCTGCAGGACCTGGCCCCCACCCCGGAGACCTCAGCGCGCGCGCAGGCAAAAACCACGGCTGCAGGCAAGGCGGCGCGGCGCACCCAGGTGCGCAACTCCGAGGTGCATGGCAAAGGTGTGTTTGCGATGCAAAACATTGCTGTTGGTGAGCTCATCATGGAATACGCAGGTGAAGTCATCAGCTGGGCCGAAGCGCTTCGCCGCCATCCGCATGACCCCAGCAACCCGCAGCACACGTTTTACTTTCATATCGACGACACGCACGTGATCGACGGCAAATTTGGTGGCAACTCCTCCCGCTGGATCAACCATGCTTGCGAGCCCAACTGCGAGGCCGACGAAACCGATGGCCGCGTGTTCATCCGGGCGCTGCACGACATTGCGGCCGGGCAGGAACTCAGCTTTGACTACGGGCTGATCATTGACGACCGCCACACTGCGAAGCTGAAGGCCGAGTACGCCTGCTGGTGCAATGCCAAAACCTGCCGGGGCACCATGCTGGCCCCCAAGCGCCGCAAAGCCTCCTGAGCCGCGCTGCAAAACAAGCATGCACGCAACCGCACACCTGGAAGCCATCGCCAGCGCCGTCCAGGCACGCATGCAGCCGTGGCTCCCGGGTCTCGTGGCGAAAGTGGTCGCCGAGGTGGATTCGACCAATTCCGAGCTGATGCGCTGCGCCCGTGACGACCCCCCTCAAACCCAAACGCCCCGCCTGCTTGTGGCGCAGCGGCAAACCGGTGGGCGGGGCCGACTGGGCCGCCAATGGCATGGGCAGTGCGGCCAACTGGCTTTTTCATTGGGTGTTTATCTGACACCACCGGCCTGGGACGGCCTGTCGTTGGCGGTGGGCTGCGCGGTAGCCGAAAGCCTGTCCGAAACCCCGGATCACCGCGTGCTGCTCAAGTGGCCTAACGACCTGTGGCTGGACGGCTGCAAACTGGGCGGCATTCTGGTGGAAACCGCCGGCGTGGGCGAAGCTGTGGGCACTAAAGGTGGACGCTACGCGGTCATCGGCATTGGCATCAATATCGTGCGCCCGGTGTCGCCGGACAACGCGGCTGACCGGTTTCGCACACCCCCTGTGGGGCTCAATGAGTTG
>JAYUXO010000329.1:0-3368 GCA_043753505.1 Comamonadaceae bacterium | reverse complement strand
AGAGGGCAATGTGGGCGCCGGAGCAGGAGCTGCCGTGGGCAAGATTTTTGGTATCGGTCGGGCCATGAAGGGCGGTATCGGCAGCGCCTCTGTCACCGTAGCGGGCGTGACGGTTGGGGCCCTCATTGCCTGCAATGCGCTGGGCGACGTGATCGACCCGCACACCGCGCAAGTGGTGGCCGGTGCCCGCACCGTCGATGGTTTGAAGCTGCTCGACAGCCGCCGCGCCCTGCTGGCGGGCATTCCGCCGCAACTGCTGCTGGCGGGCACCAACACCACCATCGGCGTGGTCGCCACCGACGCTGCGCTTTCCAAAACCCAGGCCCACCGCCTGGCCATGATGGGACATGACGGCCTGGCCCGCAGCATCAACCCGGTGCACACGATGTCGGACGGTGACACCTTGTTTGCGCTGGCAACCGGACACGCCAGCACACACCCCGGCATGATGGTTTTGGGGACGATGGCGGCTGAGGCGGTGGCCCTGGCGGTGCTGCGGGCAGTGCAGGCGGCACGCAGTGTGCGGGTGGGGGAGTTGTATTTGCCTGGAGCGGGTGAGCTTTAGATCGTTGTACGTGTCACCTCCGTGGAACTTCAACGCAAAGGACGCAAAGGTTTCGCAAAGGACGCAAAGAATTCAAAATTGGGCCTTCTTTTGCGACTTTTGCGAACTTTTGCGTCCTTTGCGTTCTTGACCGTCTAATTCGCCAGCACGTCCATCGGCGACCACAAACTTTAAACAAGCAAACCCATGTCCATGGCCCAAACCGTTCGCTACACCCTGCTGTCCATCCGCGACCTGCTACTTTCATTTGGCCCGTTTGTGCTGCTAGCCGTGGCGCTGCTGGCGCTGGCCTACTGGTGGCTCAACCCCACGCCACCCAAGCGCGTGACTCTGGCCACCGGCCCTGCGCAAAGTGCCTATGACGAGTTTGGCAAGCGTTACCAGAAGGCGCTGGCTGCGTACGACATTGACGTGGTGCTGATTCCTACCGAGGGCTCGTCGGCCAACCTGCAAATGCTGCGTGAGGGCAAGGCCGACCTGGGCTTTGTACAGGGCGGCACAGGCGGTGTGCCACAAGACGCGCCCGACGGCACGGCCGCCAATGAAAGCAGCGGCATTCAATCGTTGGGCAGTCTGTTTGTCGAACCGGTGTGGCTCTTTTACCAGCAGGCTTCAGCCAAAAAAATAGCCGCCACCGCCACGCTGAATGCACTCAAGCAGTTCGAGGGCTTGAAGGTCAACGTGGGCACCCCGGGCAGCGGCGTACCCCTGTTAATGAACAAGCTGCTGGAGGCCAACCGGGTGGAACCCAAAGCGCTGAATCTTTCGCGCCTGGAGCAAACCCCCGCCACCGTGGCGTTTTTGGGCAGCGAAATTGATGCGCTGGTGTTTGCGTCGGCCCCCGAATCGTTGATGGTGCAGATGCTGCTGCAAACCCCCGGTGTGAAGCTGCTGGACTTTGCTCAGAGCGAGGCTTATGCGCGGCGATTCCCATTCCTTACACCTGTGGTGCTCCCGCGCGGCGTGGTCGATCTGGCGGGCGATCTGCCGCCGCAGGACGCGCGGCTGGTGGCCTCCACCACCGCCCTGCTGACCCGCGACACCACGCACCCCGCGCTGCTGCAACTGTTCTCGCAAGCCGCGCGCAACCTGCACGGCGGCGCGGGCTGGTTCAACCGCGCGGGCGAGTTTCCCAATGCGCAAAACCTGGAGTACCCGCTAGCCAAAGAAGCCGAGCGCATGATGAAAAACGGTCCGCCGCTGCTGCAGCGTTACCTGTCGTTCTGGGCGGCCAATCTGGTCGAACGTATGTGGCTGGTGCTGGGCATCATCGTGGCCATTTTGCTGCCGCTGTCGCGCATCGTGCCGCCGCTGTACGAGTTCCGCATCCGCTCGCGGGTGTTCCGCTGGTACGGCCAGCTGCGCGAAATAGAAGACCGTCTGGACGACCCGATCGAGCTGCCTGCCACCGCTGCCCAACGCCACGCCGAACTGGCCGCGCAGCTGGACGAGCTGGACGCCAAAGCCGGCAAGATCAATGTGCCGCTGTCGTATGCCGACGAGCTGTACAGCTTGCGCAACCACATTCAACTGGTGCGCGGCAAGGTCAGTGGCTCGGTTGGTAGCGCCACCGGTTGAGGAACCTCTGATCAACCTTCCTTGGGCCACATTCACTATGAAAATAATAGCTGCTTGAGCAGTATTTAATTGGGCGGAAGGCCGATTTCGACATAAATTGCACCGCTGGGCCGTGTGGGCCGCATCGGAGTACAGGCGTACGTCAAATGGGGGTATGACCGTGTGCAACACCCCACTTCCATCGCAGAAACTTATTGGAGGCTGCGCCATGCCAACGTGGCGTTCACCGAATGGCAACTGCTGTGGTGGTGGCGCGGCGGGGCGCCCGGCGTGGGGTTGGGTGCTTTTGATGCGGTACGCACTGCGGTGGTGCTGGACTTTGGGCTGATGGCCGCTTACGGCTACCTCCTCGCGCGCGTCACCAGCTGGGCGTTTGCATGGGTGGCCCGGTTGCGCACCGTGTCAATGACCCCGCCAGTGTGGCTGAACCGGTGGGGCTTTTGTGCCTGCGTGATGCTGCTGGCCGATGTCGCAGAAAACATTTTCACGTTCATGGTGGTGGCCGTCGCGCCAAGCACCCACGTGCCCAGTGCCGCCTGGCTGAGTGGTGCAGCCATGAGCCTGGCGTGCCTGACCAAATGGACGGCTCTGGCGGGTTGCATGGCGCTTGTGAGCTGGGCAGGGATTGTTTGTATCACCCACCACCGCCGTAAGAGACAACCCATGGCGAGTCGATAGCACTATAAAAATAATAGCTGCTTGAGCAGTCTCTACAAGGGCTGGAGATGTTTTTTGCATGATATTCATCCAACGGGTGGGCACCACACAGCCCGGTTGCCAGGCTGCCTTTATTCAAGCGCGGTGAACTCAGGTGCCTAAAACCCCAGGTGCTGTTATTTGGGTGTCCCCGCGCGGTCACACGGCGGGTAATTGAGCATGGCCACCTTGAGCACCGCTTGCTCGCCCTGATCCCAAAACGTCACACCGGTGTCTCCCCCGCCGACGCCCCATAACGTGCCTGACGCCACGGTACGGCGATTGAGCTTGAAATTGTTGCTGCCGACAGACAGAGCGGCAGCGTCACCTTCAATCTCCAGACTCACTGGCGTAATGCCACAACGAAAGTAACGGGTGGTGGGCATGGCTGATGGCTGCGCACCCGCTGCGCTGGGGGTTGCAGAACCCGGCGTCGACGGACCGGTGACCCGAGGCGGCTGACTGGCGCAGGCGCTTAAGGACAAACACAAGGCGGTTGCTATAAGGCGGGCCAGCGAGCTGGGGGGGC
>JAYUXO010000328.1:0-3369 GCA_043753505.1 Comamonadaceae bacterium | reverse complement strand
ACGACGTGCTGGCCGAAATGCGCCAGGCGGGCTATGCGTTTGACGACGCCTGGTTTGCCCCGCACTTCGAGTTCCGCTTCCCGTTGGTCGGCCAGGTTCAATCCAGCGGCATCGCGCTGACCCTGCGCAACGCAGTCGAGCCCTGGCATGTGATGGGCGAAGAAGGCGCACCGGGCGGCACCGCCCGCTATGTCGACTCCAGCCTGGAGCGCATCGAGCTACGCGCCACCGGCCTGAACGAAAGCCGTTACGTCATCACCTGCAACGGCCAGGCTTTGCCGCTGCAACCCACCGGTGTGACGGGTGAATATGTAGGCGGCGTGCGTTACCGCGCCTGGGCACCGCCCTCATCGCTACACCCCACCATCGGCGTGCATGCGCCGCTGACCTTTGACATCGTGGACACATGGATGAAACGCTCGCTCGGCGGCTGCCAGTACCACGTGGCGCACCCGGGGGGGTTGAGTTATGACTATTTGCCGGTGAATGCGTATGAAGCCGAATCGCGGCGGCTGTCACGGTTCGTGCGCATGGGGCACACGCCGGGGGTGATGAATATTCCGCCTGCGAGTATTCATGTGCCGGGGAGTCGGGAGTTTCCGTTCACGCGGGATTTGAGGCGGTAGCGAACGCCCCTGGCCAACGGTGGCGCTTGCCACCTCGTGCGGACGGTCCAGCAAATGGGTTTTAGACTTGCTGCTGCGGCAAGCGACTTTGACGTTCTGGTTACCGGTGACCAAAACATGGGTTATCAGCAAAACCTGAGCCTTTTGCCCATGGCGGTGATTGTTGTGGTTGCACCGAGTAACAAACTGGAAGGCTTTTTGCCCTTGGTGCCTATCCTGCTGTCAGCAATAGATACTCTCGTGCCAAAGTGTTTGTCGTTTTGCAATAGATATCAAGGTGGTCGTGATCTGCCACAGCGAAACCGACGGTACTTACATCTTTTCCACGCGCGAGGCCGGAAACCATGAAACACGCCAGTTCTTCTCCTGCGTCTGAAACCCCGCTACGTTTGCGTGTAGGGCTGAAAGATGTCAGCTAACCGGAGTTTGCCGATGCCCTGACGCAGCAAATGGGCAAGCACCGCATCATCATCGTGTTGGACGATGCTGTGTGGTTCAAGCCTACAAAGCGAAAGCGGGTAGCCGCGGCTACCAGACCCTGATCAATGACACCCTGTGCCGTGGTTTGCAGACAGATGCAGTGAAAGAAGCGCAGCGCGAAGTTATTCGTGAAGAATTACACCTTGGGTAGACCCCATCTTTTTTTGGGTTCTGAAGCGTGAAGCCCGTCGAACGCGAAGGTTTGTGGTCCCCGGCACCACCGCAATTGGGGTCATATCCCGATTCTGGATACACCCCGCAGGGGTTGCGCAAAGGTTCCCTAGAATCGATAAGGTAAACAGTCGCCCATGCGCAACCCCACTAATCCATCCCAAAACTCAGGTTCGTACGCTGCGTTTCGCGCACGCAACGCAACTCTCTCGCGACGACTCTTGATGGCGTTGGTTGTGTTTTGCGCGGCGATGATGTTGCTCGGGCCCACGATTGCTGATTCTGTGCTGTCGTTGTTGCGCTGCCAGCCTGGGAACACTTGCGGAGCAATTGGGAATGCAATTGGCGGCCGGTTTGCGGCGTTTTATCGCGCGGGTTCATTGGTCGATGTGCCGTTTATTTTCATCCAGAACTTCTGGTTTGTTGTTCTCGCATGGGTCGTCCTGATCGCTTATGTACGCCTGCGCCAACCTCCTCCCTCGCTTGCGGGAGGCGTAGCACGGGTTAAGCAAAATGTGTTGTATGAGCGCTCGGCGATGTATCGCTGGACTCGACGACTGGCACAGGCCACGCTTATCTGCCTGATGATGTTTTGCATTTTGCTTGGCACCCCGTTGCTTGCTACCGCAACTGCGGGGTGGATTCTTTCGCAGCTAGGGTGCGAAGTTGTGGTGTTGAATTTTGGCGGCCCACAAACCTGCCTGGATGCGCCTGGATTCTGGACGCCGCGGCTGCGCGATTACATGGGCATCATCGGCGGGCTGGCGGCCCCGTTCCTTCTGATCGTGCATTTTCACTTTGTGCTCATAGGCGGCGCGGTTTTGACCGCAACGCTTTTCTACCTATCGCGTTTGGCCGGAGACAAGAAAACGTGAAGGCTTACGTGTTGGGTAGACCTCACCAAGATGAATCATGGCTTTTGGCAGCGTTACCCTAAGTTCAACGGTTAAAAAATGGGGTTAGATCCCGATTCAAGGCACGGCCTCCCCTGAAGCGGCACAACAACCAAACGAAATCGGGCTCTGACCCCGTTTTTCGTCGCCGTAGCGTGAAGCCCGCCGATCGCGAAGGTTTGCAGTCCCCGGCACTACCGCAATTGGGGTCAGAGCCCAATTTCGTCTTTGCCGCTCGTGCGCCGAGCAAACCCCGTCCAGAATTTTGATCTGACACCAATTACTCGTCCCATTTACGCTGTTTGATTTACTCGAACGGATTCACAACCTGAACGCCGCCGACATTCTCCCCCGCATTCATATCGTCACTCAGCAATATTCCGCACCCGGCCACCTGGGCGCTCGCCACAATCACCGCGTCGTAAAAACCAATATTATGTGTCTGGCGTAAATCCAAGGCACTTCGAATAATGGAAGGAGTTACTTGCAACACTTCAAATTGCTCGTACAAATCCAGTTGCGCAGCAATATGCTGTGCCGGTAATTTGAGCTTCCTGATGGCTACATTGCAATACTCTTGCAATACCTGCGTAGACAACACACCCGTGCCAGATTCGTAGAGTTGCTTGAGACCCGCCAGAGCAGCGCGCTGTTTAGCAGGCTCATCGCTGGCATCTGCATAAACCAGAATATTGGTGTCAATGAAAGTGCGAATGGCCATGACGCAACGAACCGGGCATCAACGTTCGTTGGCTTCGTCACGGTCAAACCGCCAACCGTTCAATTTGGCAGGTGACTGCAGACAGCGCGCTTCAAACTGCTCCCACTGCGCACCGCGGCGGGCGCTACCGGCCAACTGCTCCAGGTAGTCGCGCACGGCCTGGTTCAGGCTTTTCCCCATTTTTTGGGCCGCTTCGCGCGCACGCACGGCCACTTGCTCGTCAACGGATAAGGTGATGTTCATGGTGGGCTCCGGTTAGCTCGGTTTAGAAACCAATCACACATACTATGTGCGATTGCCTTGTCCCGACACACCCTACAAGGTCTTCCCACCTCCCGTAAGCTCCCCACATGTACCCCCTATCCGTCCTGGACCTCTCTCCCATCACCCAAGGCAGCACCGCCGCCCAATCGTTTCGCAATACGCTTGATCTGGCCCAACATGCTGAATCCTGGGGTTTCAAGCGCTACTGGCTGGC
>JAYUXO010000327.1:0-8297 GCA_043753505.1 Comamonadaceae bacterium | reverse complement strand
GCGCTGCGCCCTGAGACGGCTTCGCTCAGCATAGCTGTGAACGTCAGCATTCGCCAGTTCCGACACCCTGAGTTCGTGGAACTGGTCATGCACGCCATCAAGACGTCAGGTATTCAGGCGCGTCATTTGAAGCTGGAATTGACCGAGACCCTGCTGGCCAGCGGGTTGGAGGTCACGATCGCCAAGATGGGCATGCTCAAGGAGGCTGGCGTGACACTTTCGATTGACGATTTTGGTATTGGCTACTCGGCGCTGTCGAATCTCAAACACTTACCCATTGACCAACTGAAAATCGACCGCAGCTTCGTCAAAGATGTGCTCACCGATGCCAATGATGCGGCCATTGCCCGCACCATCATTGGCCTGGCACAAAGCCTGGGGCTGGGTGTAATAGCCGAGGGAGTCGAAACAGACGCTCAGCGCGACTTTCTGGCCAACCATGGTTGTCACTGCTATCAGGGTTACCTGTTTTGCAAGCCACTACCGATTGAAGAGCTAGAAGTGTTTATGGAAACACTCTGAACCGGCGTGGCTATCCCAGCGCCTTGAACCGCACCCGCTTGGGTTTGGCGCCCTCTTCACCCAGGCGTTTTTTCTTGTCGGCCTCGTATTCCTGGTAATTACCGTTGAAAAACGTCCATTGGCTGTCGCCTTCAGCCGCCAGGATGTGGGTGGCAATGCGGTCCAGAAACCAGCGGTCATGGCTGATGACCATCACGCTGCCAGCAAATTCGAGCAGGGCATCTTCCAGCGCGCGCAGGGTTTCCACGTCCAGGTCGTTGCTGGGCTCATCCAGCATCAACACATTACCGCCCGCAATCAGGGTTTTGGCCAAGTGCAGGCGACCACGTTCACCGCCAGACAGCAAGCCGACCTTCTTTTGCTGGTCGCCGCCGTTGAAGTTGAAGCGTCCACAGTAAGCGCGGCTGGCCATCTGGAATTTGCCCACGTTCAAAATATCCAGCCCACCCGATACGTCTTCCCACACCGTTTTGTTGTCGGTCAAATCGTCGCGGGTCTGGTCCACAAACGCGGCTTTGACAGTAGAGCCGATGACCACATGGCCGCTGTCGGGTTTCTCTTTGCCGGCAATGAGTTTGAACAGCGTCGACTTGCCCGCGCCGTTGGGGCCGATGATGCCGACGATGGCACCAGCTGGTACTGTGAAGCTCAGGTTATCAATCAGCACACGGTCGCCAAATGACTTGCTCACGCCGTGAAACTCGATAACTTGGGTACCCAGACGCTCTGCCACGGGAATGAAAATTTCCTGGGTTTCGTTGCGCTTCTGGTATTCAAAGTCGCTCAGTTCCTCGAAGCGGGCCAGGCGTGATTTGCTCTTGGCCTGGCGGGCTTTGGGGTTCTGGCGCACCCATTCCAGCTCTTTCTTCAGGGCTTTGGCTCGGGCTTCTTCGCCCTTTTGCTCGCCCACCAGGCGTTCCTGCTTCTGGTCGAGCCAGTTGCTGTAGTTGCCCTTGTAAGGAATGCCAGCGCCGCGGTCCAGCTCCAGAATCCACTCGGCCGCGTTGTCCAGGAAATAGCGGTCGTGGGTGATGGCGACCACCGTGCCGCTGTAGCGCTGCAAGAACTGCTCGAGCCAATCCACGCTTTCTGCATCCAGGTGGTTGGTGGGCTCGTCCAACAGCAGCATATCGGGGCGCGAGAGCAGGAGGCGGCATAGCGCCACGCGGCGCTTTTCGCCGCCCGAGAGCACACCAATGACGGCATCCCACGGGGGTAGGCGCAGCGCGTCAGCAGCGATTTCCAGTTGATGTTCCGAGTCGGCACCGGCGGTAGCAATGATGGCTTCCAGCCGTGCCTGCTCGGCGGCCAGCGCGTCGAAATCCGCGTCTTCCTCGCCATACGCGGTGTAAACAGCTTCCAGCTTGGCTTTGGCGGCAAACACCTCGCCCATTGATTCTTCGACGCTCTCGCGCACCGTGTGCTCGGCGTTCAGCTTCGGTTCCTGGGGCAAGTAGCCGATGTTCAGGCCCGGCATGGGCGTGGCTTCGCCTTCAATTTCGGTGTCGATACCCGCCATGATTTTCAGCAGCGTGGACTTGCCCGAGCCGTTAACGCCCAGAACACCAATCTTGGCCCCCGGGAAGAAGCTTAAGGAAATGTCTTTGAGAATGTGACGCTTGGGTGGCACGATCTTGCCAACCCGATTCATGGTGTAAACGTACTGAGCCATTGTGTTTGTGTGTTCGGAGTTCTGGGAAAGGCGCGATTATCGGCGGGGTCGGTGACGGATGACCTCGCATCGCGTTGATGACAGATGACTGACACCCAACGTGTCATCCCGTCACGGCCAGCGCAGTGGGCCGTTATCTGTCATCTGCACAAGCAGTTCACCCCCGCAAACTGTTCTGCATCGCAGCTTTGGCCACCTCATCAAAGGCCTGGTCAACAACATGACGGTCAGAGACCACTTTGACCAGCCCCTGTACCCGCAGCCTTTCAAGCGTGCGTTTGGACATGGAATGCGCGGTACCCGTGAGCGAAGTGAACATAAACAAGGTGCCGTGTGGGCTGGCCCAGGTCAGTTGGGCCCGTATCCATTTGCCTTCAGCCAGCAGCTCGATCCAGGCACCGGTCTGTAACTCGGTCACGGAAACCGGATCTGGCACGTCAGGCTCCGGGTTGGCGGTCTCGGCACGCGACAAATCTTGCGGCATGACGAGGTTTTGCTCCAGATAACCGGATGTCGCGGCTTCCTTGTCCGCCAGCCACGGCATGGCCGGTTCTGCAACAGCTGTCAGCGTGGGCAGCGATTCGTCAGTTGCAACGGCTAGCCCTTGACCCGCTTCAATCGCATTTGTATGGCTGTCCGCCGCCACACCAAACACCCCTGCACCACTGCCAAACCCGTTCAGCATGTCGGCCGACGTGACACTGACGTTCAATGGTTGGGTAGCCGAGTCGTCGGCGCCAGCGACAGGTTTTCCCTCGGCCAAAATTGCGTCATGAATAAGCACCGTACCGTCGAAAAATCGCTCAGTCAATTCAGGCGGGTATTCGATATGACTCAAGCCTTCACGCAATTTTTCTAACAAACCCGGCACAATTTCCGCCAGCAACTGACGATTGCGCCTGGCGCTTTTAGGATGAACGCTCCACAATAAATCTTCCACCAGAGCGTTATAGCCGCCGGGGTCTTCACTGCCATCGCTGGCATTCAGGCGCGCATGAGAAACCACCTGGGCCCATGAGCCCTTGATGAATTCCGAGACAAATTCAGGAACTTCCCGGCCTTCAAACAACTTGGCGTAACCCACCGCCAAATGCTGCGCTAAAAGATTTCGCTGCTCCGCCTGCACCAGCGCCCGTGCGGCCTCTTCCCGTTTGGCCACTAACGCCTGATCCAGGTGCTTCCACTCAGCTTCCATGTCCTCCACCGCCAGAATGAAATACTCGGCGGTGTGGGGCTTGCTGGCCAGCTCCGTCATGGCTTCTTGTACACCGGCGAGAAAGCGCTGACAGCCCTCGTCGTTGACTAAGACATAGCCCAGGCTTCGCTGGGTGATGCGGTCCAGGAAGATGCGCGCCGGGTGTTTGCGGTCGCTGAAAAAGCGCGAATCGGTCTGGCACAGCGACAACAACACCGGTTCAAAATCACGCAATTGCTCGCGCAGCGGTGCCAACAGACGCACATCTTTGGCCAGGTTGTCCACCATCAAGCGCAACACCTCTTCGCCAAGTTGATGCCCCAAAGGCTTGACTGTGACTTTGTCGCGCGAGGTGCCACGCGCGACGACTGGCGGCGGTGGTGTCGGCACCCGGGCCCTTTTTTCCAGGCGCTGCACCATCGCGTCAACCTGCTTCAAGTCCTGCAGGGCAACCAGAGACGCGGGCATGGTGTGCAAAAACTCGCCTGCACCGGGCGCGCGCGCTGCGCTGTCGAAATCGCCAGCCAGCAAGCGACGCAGCTTGTCCAGAGTCAACAGGGTTTTAGCAACGGAATCCACGACCGAAGAGTTGGTGGCCAAAGCCGTGCCCACCGCTGTCCGCCCACCCACCGGCACAGCGGGCTCAACACCGCTGGAAACCAGCCAGTCGACCAATTCTTTGTAAATTTTTGACAGGCGAATACCCAGCAGCCCCGAAGTCGGCGTGATGAGAGCTTCTCGCGACTCGGTACTGGTCACCAAATCTGTCAAGGCGGCTTGCAAAGCACGCACAAAAATTTCGGGGCGCAGCGGGTTCAAGCCAGGTTGAACCGTGCGCCAGCCCATCAAAGTGCTCATCAGCGCATCCAGAGGGCCCAGCGTGTCGCTCACTGCCAGCTCGACCTCCTGCTGCGCACGCGCAATTTCGATACTCTGGTTCAACTCCGCGTCTTCAAACAACTGGATGTTTTCAAAGCGCAGTGATTGATGGTCGTACGCTTCTTTGCCGCCCCGCTCAAACATCACGCGCCGCAGATGCGCACCAAAGGCAAGTTGTGCCTGGCTGACGTTTCGCGAGAGCAGTTCGACCGCCAGCTTGATTCCGGGATGCTGCAGCCCCTCAATGCGTCGATTTCCCGGCTGCTTCAACGATATCTGCAGGGCGTTGATGATGTCGCCCATCATTGGCGGAGCATGTTGCAGCACCGTTTCCAGGCAATCGTTGAGACTGGGCTGGGTGGCTTGCGCATCACCGGCTACGCCGAGCCGCAACTTGAGAAGTTTCGCCATGTTGAGTTGAGAAAAAACACCCGTGAACGCAAAGCACCTATGAGGAAAAATGTCCCTTGTGACCGCAGGCAATTATGGTGGCTTAACAAGTCGTTTCGGCATCCCTGAACCCAGCGGAAAAGCTCCGGCGGCGTAAATGAGACAATATGGTTATTCGACCTGCTCCGGTTGGCAGCGAATTCAGCGTCCTGCTGAGGGTCTTGCGACCCACCTTTTGTATCCTTGTCAGCCTCAGACTGGCCCTGGCGGTAACCACCACAGGGCAGGCCGATGACCCCAGCGCCCCGGACGGGCGTGACACTATCCAATGAACTTTGACGAATTGAATCTGGCACCCGCCATTTTGAAAGCCGTGCGCGAGCAGGGCTACGAAATCCCCACTCCCATCCAGGCACAGGCCATTCCCGCCGTGCTGCAAGGACAGGATTTGCTGGCCGGCGCACAAACCGGCACGGGCAAAACGGCGGCCTTCATGCTGCCCATCCTGCACAAATTGAGCATGAACCGCAGCGTTCAAAACCGATTTGGCGGAACCGGCATACGCGCCTTGATCTTGACGCCTACCCGCGAACTGGCAGCTCAGGTTGAGGAGTCCGTCGGCGAGTACGGCAAATACCTGCAACTGACCTCCACCGTGATTTTTGGCGGTGTCGGCATGAACCCTCAAATCAGCCGAATCAAAAAAGGCATCGACATTTTGGTGGCCACACCCGGCCGCTTGCTCGACTTGAATCAACAGGGCTTTTTAGATTTGTCGACCGTGCAGATGTTGGTACTTGACGAAGCTGACCGCATGCTGGACATGGGATTTATTCACGATGTGAAAAAAATCCTGGCTTTGGTGCCTGCCGACAAGCAGAGTTTGCTGTTTTCGGCCACATTCAGCGACGAGATTCGCGACCTGGCCAGTGCCTTGCTGCGCAACCCGCAAAGCATTCAGGTCACACCGCGCAATACCACGGTGCAGCTGATCACACAGACCATTCACCCGGTGGGTCGGGGCAAGAAAAAGCAGTTGTTGGCGCACATCATCAACGAGCACAACTGGAGCCAGGTGTTGGTGTTCACGCGCACCAAATTTGGTGCCAACAACGTGGCCGAATTTTTGACTAAAAACGGCATTCAGGCCATGGCCCTGCACGGCAACAAGAGCCAGGGTGCCCGCACCCAGGCACTGGCAGGCTTTAAAAGTGGCGACATTCGAGCTCTGGTGGCCACCGACATTGCTGCCCGCGGCATTGACATTGACGACTTGCCACACGTGGTGAATTACGAAATTCCCAATGTCAGCGAAGACTATGTGCACCGCATTGGCCGCACTGGCCGCGCGGGTGCCAGCGGCGAAGCGGTCAGCCTGGTGTGCCTGGACGAAGAAGGCTTCATGCAGGACATCGAGCGCTTTACCAAACAAAACATCGGCGTCAGGATTGTCGAAGGTTTTGGTCCAGAACCCGGCGAGCATGCCGAGCCGATAGCCATGGGTCGCCAAACCATTTGGGGCGGCGCTGGCAAACCGCCAAGCCGCGACGTGATGGCCGCAGCCGCCAAGGCAGCGCGCACCGAGATGCTGCAGCGGGTGCGTGAATCCAAGGGCTCCGCAGGGGCTGCAGGTAGTGGCAGTGGTGGCCGGAGTAACAGTGGCCGCAGCAGCGGTGCTAATTCAGGTGGCGGTGGTGGTGGTCGTGGTGGTCAGGGTCGATCAGGTGGCGCAAGTGGTGCGATGGGTCAGGGTGCCCGCCAACAGCCCGCCCGGCCTTCGCAGGGCCAAGGCCCCGCGCATGGACGTGGCGGCCGTGGGAACGGCGGAAACGGTGGCGGCGGCTTTGGCGGTGCCAATGTGAATGCGGGCGGTGGTGGTTTTGGAGACGGCCAAGATTTCAACGACAACGATGACCATCGTCAACCGCGCGAAGGCGCGCACAACAGTCGCAGCCCTTTCGTGCAGTCCGCTGCGCCCGCACAACGCAGCGCTGACGGACAGCCTGATCCCTTGCGCACCAGCGTCGACAGCATGGGTGGGCGTGGAAGACGTAGTGGCGGCAATGGCGGCGGTGGCGGTGGCAGATCAGGAGGCGGCTATGGCGGTAACGGTGGAGGCGGAGGCGGTAATGGGGGTGGAGGCGGTAATGGAGGCGGTGGCGGTGGTGGGCGGTCGAATCGTTCTGGTGGCGGGGGCTTCGGGCCTCGTGGGCCAAGCGGTCCTTCAAGGTCTTTTGGCCGATGAATCGGTTGCCACAGTTCACAGCGTAGGCCGTCGCGTGCTGCCCGTGCAGCACGCCAAGCTCGTACAGCACACCCTCGACTTTGCGGCCTTGCCCGCCTTGCCGGCGGTAAATGAGGCGTTTGTTGCGCTGGGCACCACCTTGAAAGTAGCGGGCAGTCAAGCCGCGTTTCGAGCTGTCGATTTCACCGCCGTTGTCTGTCTAGCCCAGGCCCTGCGTGCGCAGGGCACTTTAAAATTAGGCGTGGTCAGCGCCTTGGGCGCAAGTGCCCAGTCACCGGTTTTTTACAACCGTGTCAAAGGCGAAATGGAAGACGCGTTGAAAGCCATCGGTTTTCCAACGCTCGTGGTTGCACGCCCTTCCTTACTGGCCGGTGCAAGGGAAAACCTGAATCAGGCCACACGCCCCGCTGAGCGCATTTCTCTGTTCGTGGCGCGTGTGCTGCGTCCGCTCATTCCGGCCAATTACCAGGCAGTGAACGCAAGCCAGGTAGCCAGTGGCCTGCTCCATGCGGTGCGCAACAGGCCGCCTGGGCTGCACGTGATGTTGTCGGGTGAATTGCAGCAGTTTTGAAATTGGTCAATGCTTCTTTTTGCTATAGATAATATAGCTGCTTGAGCAATCAGTACAAGGGACAAATGCCAATTTGGCATTAAATTAAGTCCATTCGCTACGCGGACACATTCACTGCATCCGCACGCAAATGCAGATCGGGCAGCAGCTCCAGCTCCAAACCCGGCTTGTTGCCCAAGCTGATCTGCTCATGGCGCACCACGGGCAACTCAGTGACCCATTCTTTGTACCAACCGGTGTAAAACGTTGTCGCGGCTTTTGCCACCCAACGCCAGAGCCGCGCCAGCCCAGGTAGCCCAGCAAATCGGTGTTGCGCGCCTCGGTGGCCAGCGGGTCTTTGCCGATCAAACGCGGCGCGGCCCATTCGTGCAGGTAGGCCTCGACCGCCTGCGCGCCCATGAAGGTTTCACCCAAGCCCACCAAGCCCTCGTCGGTGTACAGGCGTATCCACAAAATGTTGGGGAAATTGCCCACGAACAGGGTTTCAAGCTGGGTGATTTTTTACGGGCGTTCAAAGTAATCTGGACGGCTCGCGCAGGCTGGGCGGGAGGCTTCGGTTGCCGTCCTCGCGCAACTCGCGCATCACCCGTTGGATATTGGGCGACAACACATTCCACAACATGCTGCGGGCAAACCGGGGGTGGCGGTTGGTAAACGCGGGTGACAGCGTGTAGTGCTGGTGGTCGTGAAACACACCGTTGTGCGCCACTACCCAGGGGTCTTGCTCACTGGGCAGCCCGCCGAGGTAAGCAGACTGCGTACCGTTCCAGATCATTTGGGCCTTGCGATGCATGCCATAACCACATTCCCAATCATCAGCGTG
>JAYUXO010000326.1:0-8297 GCA_043753505.1 Comamonadaceae bacterium | reverse complement strand
GGCGTCCCGGTGCGTCATGGCCCCGCCCGTGACGCACAACTGCCCAACCACGCCTTGAACCCCGAGTGGCGCGTGGCTGAACCGTTGTGCACTTCCAGGACGGCCCCACGGTGCAGTTCGCTGGTGGCGTCTGCGGTCAGCAGCACTACAAAGCCTGAAGGTTGGGGCCGACACATGAGCCACGACAGGTCCAGTGCAGAGGGGTTCAGCTCATAAATGGGCGCATCGGCGTGGGTTCGCGCGGACAGCACCCGCAAATGCCCCGGCTTGCCAGACGGGTTGCCGTGATGTGCCCAATAGCTGTTGACAAGCTCAACCGCCGAGGGCTTGTGAGCACCGCCCAGGCGCAGGCTGCTGATGGGCAGCAAGCGGGCGGGAAAGCGCTCATCGGGCGATTCAAAGCCGTCGCACATGCAGTAAAAGTCGGCCAGCTCATCCGGCAAGTGCTTGTTGACTGCCAGCACGCGCGCGCCCCGATGCGGTTGGCGCACATGGGCCGCCCAGCCTGCGTCTGCCTGGTTCAGGCGGCGCAGGCACTCGGGTATGAACTCGGGCATGGGCAGCGCCGCTAATTTTCGCGCCACGGCGCGTTGATGCTGCGCGGCTTTGTCTTTGGCCGCGTTGCCACCGCGAAAAAAGTCTAAGAAACCCATGTCGTTAAACCACTGGCCCGCCGCACACACAGGTGTGGTAGCGCCCTGACGCGGCATGTGCCGCCGCGATAGTTTCAAACTCGAAGTGCTCCAGCGCTTGCCACAGGGCCGCTGTGGCGTCGCTTTCGCCTGCCTCCCCGTACGTCACCACACAGTTGTCGCCCAGGTAGCGCAGCCGACTCACGGGCAGGTAGTCGTTTTGGATGCCGGGCCATTTTTCACGGGTCATCACGTGGTTGCTGCCTTGCCGGAACAGGCGCTCGGCGCTGGCCAGCAGGGCAAAGTGGGGCTCGTAGGGCAGAAACGGCACGATGTCGTACTGGCTCTGGTAACGCGCGGTGAAAACGCTCAGGCCCATGGCGTCGTAACCGGCGGCAAACGTGCGGTCGCACGTCAGCGGGGCAGCGAAGCAGCAGACCTGTACCAGCAGGTGGGGGTACAGGTTTTTCAGCAGCGTGGCGGCGGGAAATGTCATACCCGCGCCTTTGGAATGGCCGGTGACCAGAATGCCTTTTTTGCGGCTCAGGTCTATCGGGTTCAGTGCGGCCTGCACGGCACCCCAGGTGTT
Source organism: Comamonadaceae bacterium (assembly GCA_043753505.1). Lineage (GTDB taxonomy): Bacteria > Pseudomonadota > Gammaproteobacteria > Burkholderiales > Burkholderiaceae_C > JAAFIW01. The sequence continues at coordinate 7,076 of JAYUXO010000326.1, read as the reverse complement.
CAGCACCGCGCTGCCAAAGCCGGTTTCCACCTGGCCGATCACGCTGTTGCCCACCGTCCAGTCCATCGGGCCTGCGCGAAAATCGTTCAGCCAGTCTTCTACCCAGGCCCATAAGTCACCGGAAAACGGCGGCAAGGTGCCCCGGTAAGCCACGATGACCCAGCCGTCGGCCGTCTCGCCCACAAAGCCTGCGTTGATCCCTTCAACGCCGTCGACAAACACTGTGGGCGCGGTGCCAGGCGCAAAGCCCACCTGCGCGTAACCCGGCGTGCTGGGGCTGAGGGCCTGATTTTGAATGCTGTAGCAAATGATGCTGGCGTCTAGCAGGCGGCATTCCAGGGAGCTGGGGGTGATGGACATGGCAAGCTTTTCTGGCGGGGGTACGTTGAATGGGCAAAATGGTAACGGTTGTAAGCCCGTTTACCTTGAATATTGACAAAATCGGCCTGTAGCCCTTGTGAATACTGCTCAAGCAGCTATTAAATTTATAGTGATTCAGACGCCTTGACCTTACCCGAACCGCTTCTTGTTGTGGGCAGTGGCATTGCCGGCCTGGCCACGGCGCTGGCGTGTCGGCGCGCGGGCTGGCCCGTGCGCGTGGTTGACAAAGTGGCTGCCCTGTCGCCGCTCGGTGCAGGCATTCAATTGGGGCCGAACGCGGTGCGCCTGCTCGATGCCTGGGGCTTGGGCCGTGACTTGCGCGAGCGTGCCGTGCGGCCGGAACAACTGCAGGTGCGCAGCGCCGGGCGCGGCAGCCTGCTGGCCACTTTGCCACTGGGCGACGCCTGTGTGCAGCGCCATGGCAGCGACTACTTGACCCTGCACCGGGCTGACTTGCAGGCATTGCTGCTGCAGGCGGTGGCTGCTGTTGGCATTCGATCAGAGCTCAATATTGCTATTACTTCAGTAGCTGCTTCAGCACATTCCATAAGGGCTGAAGCCCAAAACGGCTTGATTTTACAAGCACCCGCCGTGTTGGCGGCCGATGGTGTGTGGAGCGTTGTGCGCGCAGGTGTTGCGGCTGCGCAGGCACCCCGTTTCACCGGCCACTGGGCCTGGCGTAGCCTGGTGGCGCGCGATGCCTTGCCTGGCGGGCTGGCGGCTGACTGCATCAGCGTGTGGCTGGGCCAGCGTTTGCACGTGGTGGGCTACCCGGTGCGTGTTCCGTCAGACCACCCCGACCACCACGCGTTGGGCCAGAGTGCCTACAACCTGGTGGTGTTGCTGGAGATGCCAACTGAACCAGCGTCCAAGCAGCCAGATAACTGGAGCCACACCGCCGATGCCTGCGCGCTGCTGCAGCGGGTCGGACCCGTCAACCCTACGCTGCAGGCCCTGCTGCACGCCGCCCCCGCCTGGAAGCGCTGGCCGCTGTACGACCAGCCAGCGTTAACTCGCCCCAGCCAAATGGCCCAAGGCCGCATCGCCTTGGTGGGCGACGCCGCCCACCCCATGCTGCCGTATCTGGCGCAAGGCGCAGCCATGGCGCTGGAAGATGCACATGCCTTGCAAAAATGCCTGCAGCCTGTCAGCCCGGGCAACACCGCGCAGCTCCCTGCCGCCTTGCAAACCTACGCCCAAGCCCGCTGGCAACGCTGCGCCCAGGTGCAAGCCCGCGCGCAACGCAATGGGCGCATCTTTCACCTTGCAGGACCTGTGAAGTGGGGCCGCGATGCGGTGCTGCGCTTGCTGGGCGCGCGGCTGCTGGACCTGCCGTGGCTGTATGGGGACGAGCAGTGACGACAACGGGCACAGTGAGCGATACGATGTCCAACCCTTCATTTTTCAAGCCCTGCATGCCATGAACCTCCAAGTCAACGGCCACACCACCTACTGCTACACCGGCGGCAAGCCGTTTGACGGTGCCAAGCCCACGGTGGTGTTCATTCATGGCGTGCTCAATGACCACAGCGTGTGGATTTTGCAGAGCCGTTACCTGGCCCACCATGGCTTTAACGTGCTGGCGGTGGATTTGCCGGGCCACTGCCGCAGCGCCGGTGATGCGCCTGGGAGCGTGGAGCAGGCAGCTGAATTTGTGGTGGCTTTGCTGGATGCGGCGGGCGTGCAGGGTGCGGCGCTGGTGGGCCACAGCTGGGGCTCGCTGATTGCGCTGGAAGCGGCAGCGCGGCTGCAGCAGCGCGTGAGCCACCTGGTGTTGGTAGGCACCGCGTACCCGATGAAGGTGTCACAGGGTTTGCTGGACGCGTCGCTGAACCAGCCGCAGCAAGCGCTCAAGATGGTCAATGTGTTGTCTCGCGCCACACTGGCCCCGCCGCCGTCTGCGCTAGGCCCCGGCACCTGGGTGTATGGCGCCAGCCTGGCGCTGGGGCGCCGGGTGCTGGCCAGCAACACCCAGGTCAACGTGTTTCACAGGGGATTCAAAGCCTGCGACAGCTATGCCAATGGACTGGTAGCCATGGCGGCTATCACCTGTCCCGTGCTGTTTATATTGGGCGCACAAGACCAGATGACACTGGCCAAATCAGCCCAGGCCTTGGTTGACACCGCGCGCACCAACGGGAAAACGGCGCAGGTGGTCACCTTGCCGGTGGGTCACCACCAGATGAACGAAGCGCCTGATGAGACTCTGGGGGCTTTGCTGGCGTTCTTGAAGCGCTGATTTACCGGCCAGAAAACCCTAGCGCGCCAAACTGCGTCGCACCGCATAACTGCTCGCATCCACCAGCGCCACCAACACCAGCATGGCGGCCAGCACCGAGCCGGTTTCGGCCATTTGAAACAGCCCCATGTGAAACGCCAGCATCTGCCCCAGACCGCCCGCGCCCACCACACCCAGTACGGCGGCGGCGCGGATGTTGTTTTCCCAGCGGTACAAGGTGTAGCTGATGAGCTGCGGCAGAATTTGCGGCACCGTGGCGTACCAGAAAACCCGGCCTGCGCTCACGCCTCTTGCCCGTAGCGCAAAAGCGGCTTCGGGCGGTGCGTTTTCAATACTTTCGGCAAACAACCGTCCCAGCACGCCGGTGGTGTGCAGCGCCAGTGCCAGCGTGCCAGCCAATGGCCCCAGGCCCGCCGCAATCAACAGCAGCGCGGCCCACACCAGCTCGGGAATGCTGCGCAGCGCGTTCAGCAGCAGGCGGGTTGCGCCCTTGAACCAGGCGGGGTCGGCTGCATGGGTTTTACTGGCGGGCAGGGCCAGCAGCAGGCCGAAGATGGCGGCCAGCAGGGTGCCCAGCGCCGACATGGCCAGCGTTTCCAGCAGCGCGGGCCACAGCTTGAGAAGAAAGGCCCGCTCGGTGTTGGGTGCCAGCATTTCAGCCAGAAACTTGCCCATTTTTTGCCACGCTGCACCGCTCAAAAACTGCCGCCACTGCAAGTCCAGCGATGCAAAGCTCAAGACCGCCAGCACCAGCAGTGCCGCTACCACCCAGCAGGCTTTGCAACGCGCGTTGAACAGTGGCGGTGGCAAACGATTCACCGGATGGGTGGCGGCCTCTTGACGTGTCATGCCAATGCCTTGCGCAGCCAGGCGCTTAACCGGTCGGCCAGCGCCACCAGAGCCATAAACACCATCAGGATGGTGGCCACCTCCGACCCGTTGAACATCTTCATCGACGAGTCCATCTGCTGCCCCAGCCCGCCCGCACCCACAAACCCGAGCACGGCAGACGAGCGGATGGCGCACTCCCAGCGGTACACGGTGTAGCTGGTAAGTTCGCCCGCGTTTTGTGGCAGCAGTGCGTAGAAAAACGCCTGCAACCGCCCCGAGCCGTTGCGTAAAAGTGCTTGCGTGGGTTGCCCACCCTGCCCATCGCTGCCCGATTCCAGAATGTCGCCATACACCTTGCCCAGCATGCCCGCATACGTCAGCGCAATCGCCAGCACGCCAGCGGTAGGCCCCAGGCCCACGACGCGCACAAATACGAGCGCCCAAATCAATTCCGGCACGCTGCGCAGCAGCATCAACACCCAGCGAACCAGTTGCCTGATTACCGCAGGTCCGCGCGCCATGCGTCCCGACAAGCTGGAGATGGACAGCACCCGTACCGATAGCAGCGCCAGTGGCACCGCCATCACAAAAGCCAGTGCCAAGCCAGCGGTGGCCATGGCCACAGTGCGCCAGGTTTCGCGCGCGATCAGCCAGGCGAATTCAGCATCGAGCCTGGGTGGGAAGAAGTCGCCCAGGAAGCGCAAGGTGGGCTTCAAACTGCCCGGCTCCAACAGTACCCAGGGCTTGAACTCGGCGATGACCAACAGGGGCCAGAGGATGACAAGGGCGGCCAGGGTGTAGAAGATCCTCGGCAGGAAAGCGGGGTCGCGCCGGGCGCTTGTATCGCGCCCCGCGAATGCCCGTTGTGGGTTGAACCGACTCATCGCCGGGCTTCTTGCGCCCCGTCTACAAACAACTGCACCAATGGCAAGTTAATGTAGTAGTTGTTACGGCCTTCACTGTGCTTTTGCACAAACCCCGCTTGAGTCAGAGTGTCCAGGTATCGCGCGGCACTTTGGCGTGCCTTCAAACCCAAATCGTGTTGTACAAATTCAATGCGGGTGTAGGGGTGTCGAAACAGGTTGTTGAGCAACTCCTGGCTGTATATCTTGGGCAGTTCATGGCGCATGCGTTTTTTCATGTCGGCCATTTGCTGGCGTACGCCTTCAACGAGCAGCAGGGTGGATCGAGCCGTAGCAGTGACGGCTTGCAACATGTATAGAACCCATTTAACCCAGGCACCATCGTCCCGAACCGCTTGCAGCAGGCGGAAGTAGTCAGACTTGGTATGCGTTATGTGCCCGGACAAGTACAAGATTGGGTTTTCCAGCAAACCGGTACGGGTCAGGTACAAGACATTCAAGATTCGACCGATACGGCCATTGCCATCCGGGAACGGGTGAATGCTCTCAAATTGATGGTGGATCAGCGCCATGTTGATCAGTGGATCAAGCTCGCAGCACGCATCGTCGTTGATGAAGCCTCCAGCGCCGACATGTAGCGCAGGACTTCGCTCGCTTCTTGTGGCGGCACAAACACAACCGAGCCAGTTGCCTGGTTTTTGAGCGCGGTGTCGGGCATCACGCGAAGCCATCGCTGCGTTGTTTAAGCACACGAAACATCTCGATCAACGCCGTGTTGAGAATCAAGCCACCCGGTGCGCTGAAGTGCGTCAAAGCCCAGCTTCAGCGCATCGCGGTAGCGCGCAACCTCTTTGGCGGCCGGGGATGCGGTGCCGCCAGTCAGTACATCGGCTTGAAACAACGCGTCTTGGGTAGTGACGATATTCTCAATTTCCGAAGAAGCTTTGGCTTCTTGCAGCGACAGCGTGCTGATCAAGATGCCTTGATTGGGGATGGTGGCAGCGCGACCTTTGCGTTCGGCCAGCGCGCGGCTGGCGGCTGCCAAGGCTTTCAGAATGGGCACCGTCTCCAGATCTACTGTCGGCGGTAAATTGGGAATGGCGTAGCTGGGGACTAACACGATGGGATTTATACGTTATACAAATTCAAATTATTTAACACGAATTTGGAATATGTTGGCGATTTGCTGATTTGAGCAACGGTTTTTGGTTGTGCCTGCCCGCTCACCGGCAATGCATCACCACCGGCAACGCCACACCAGCAAGCAAATCCACCACCGGCGCCGGTCCCGTCAACTCCTCCAGCTGGCTTGCATACAGCGCCTGCAAGCGCTCGGGCGTGACCTGCGCGGCAGGCAGATCAAACACCAACTCCCCTGCACGCAGACCCACAATTCGCGGAAAGTGCGCCAGCGCCATCTCCACGTGGTGCAGCGTCGCCACCAGGGTGGCACCGCGCTCGCGGGCGGCTTGGGTAAGGGTTTGCAGCGCTTGGGTGGCGCGGGTAGGGTCCAGCGCGCTCAAAGGCTCATCCACCAGAAACAACTGTGCTTTTGAGACCAGCAGCCGCGCCAGGGCCACGCGCTGGCGCTCGCCGCCGGAGAGGCGGTCGACGCGGGCGAACAGCTTGTCTTGCGCATCAAACAGCGCAAGCGCCGCATCAGCGGCCGCAATATCGCGCGGGTAGAAAAGGCTGCGCAGGCTGGCGGCCAGGCTCATTTGGGGCAGCTGACCTGCCAGCACGGCGGTGACCACGCGTTGGCGTGGCGGCAACGGGGGCACTTGCGGTGCCAAAAACAGCTGGCCGCGCAGCGTGCGCAAAGCGCCGGAAGAAAGGGACCAAGGGTCTTGCCCATCCAGCCGGAACTGCCCGGCCGCCGGTCTCAACGCGCAAGCCAGCAGGTGCAACAAGGTGGTTTTGCCAGCACCTGAAGGGCCGATCACGGCCAACTGCTCGCCTGCAGCAACCTGCAAGTCCACCTTGCGCAAAGCGGCGGGCGCAGACACGGCCGCCGCTGGGTGACGGCCTGAAATGCCTTGTAAAGCCAGTTTCATGGCGAAAATGGCCTGTAACCCTTGTAGATATTGCTCAAACAGCTATCAAAACAGGAGTAGTACAAGGCACTCAGAATTCACTTGAGCAAGCCCGCGCTACGTCCTGCGGCCTCAATGCCCCTGTAGTTATCCACCTTGGTGGCCACAAAGCGCGTGGCGCGTTGCAGTTCCAGAATTTCTTTGCCCTCGGGGGTGGATTTGTTCAAGTCCAGAAAGGCTTTGGTGAGCTTTTCCTGGGTGGCCGCAGGCATGTCGGCGTGTACCGTCCAGTTGTAGTCAAAGTATGGCGGGGTGGTGAAAAACACGCGCACTTGCGCAGGGTCTACCTTCTTGTCGGCAACAAACTTTTCCCACACGGACATGTTCAGCGCGCCAGCATCCACCTTGCCAGCGGCCACGGCGGCAATGGTGGCGTCGTGTGCACCCGAAAACGCCACGCGCTTGAAGTCTTTGTCGGGGTCCACCTTGGCGTCGAGCAAAAAGCTGCGCGGCATCAGGTGGCCCGAGGTGCTGGAAGGCGAACCAAAGCTGACGGTTTTACCTTTCAGATCGGCCAGGGTTTTGATGGATGCGTCGGTGGTGATGAAGACTGACTTGAATTTCTCATCTTCTTCGCGCTGCACCAGCGGCACTGCCTTGCCGCCCGAACGCACATGGGCCTGCACAAATGTGAAACCACCAAACCAGGCCATGTCCACTTGCTTGTTG
>JAYUXO010000325.1:0-3371 GCA_043753505.1 Comamonadaceae bacterium | reverse complement strand
GCCCGGCAAACCAGCCGTGGAAGGTGCGCAATTGAACCGGACGGCCTGTGTCCAGCACGGTTTGATATAAATTTGATAGCTGCTTGAGCAGGTTTGATAAGGGCTGCTGGCCAATTTGGCTTGTAACGCCTCTTATTTCCAGCTCATGCGCCAGTTGCTCAGGGCTGGCTTGGGAAAAGTCTTGCAGCCACTGTGTGAGCCGCTCACGCATTTCGCCTGCGGCTTTTTTGGTGAAGGTGATCGCCAGAATTTCATGTGGCTGCGCACCTTCCAGCAATGCCCGCACGATGCGCGAGACCAGCATCCAGGTTTTGCCCGCCCCCGCGCAAGCCTCCACCGCCACGCTGCGCCGGGGGTCGCAGGCGATGGCGTAGAACGCGGCGGCGCTGATGGGTTGGCCGTTGTGTTCGTAGGCGGGCGGGTGTTCGCAAGGGGTCATGCAGCCCCCCAAAAGTCTTTACGACACAAACCTCTTGCCGCGCAAAAGTCACACACACTGCCCTCGCCCAATGCAGGCAACGCAGCACCGTCAGCAATGGCCTGCATGTCATGCAGGATGCCTTGCACCAGAAGGTCGCGCGCGGGCACGACGTTGCGTTGCTCCACGGTTTTGGTCTCCCGCTCGCCCACGTTCACATAGGCGGCGCGCAGGTCGTCGTCGGGCAGCAGGGCGGCGTAAAACAGCAGTTGCGTGTCTTCTGTGGGCTGGCGCACGCGCTGGGTGCTGGCTTGCAGGCTTTCGGTTTTGTAGTCGAGCAAAAAGGCTGTGGTTTCCGCGCGGGGCTGTGCCACGGGCTGAAAGCGTGCGCGGCTCTGGTCGATTCGGTCAATGCGTCCCACCAAGGTAATCTGGCGTAGGTTCACCTCGTGCGGGCTTTCCGCCTGCGCAAACACATGACCTTGCGCCTCGTGCGCAGCCAGCCAAGCCAGGTAACCATCGCGCAGCTGCGGCCAGGCGGTGGCAAAGGGCAAAAACTCCGCGTGGCTGAACGCCATGCTGCGCTGGGTCTGCTGCGCGCACTGGTTGATGAGATCCAGCCGCGAACCCCTGTCTTCTGGCAAGGCCTGGTGAAAGACCGAGAGCACGGCGTGCAGCCAGCTGCCAAAGTCGCGCTTGGTCAATTCGGTGTCAATTTCGTCGTCTTCGCGCAGACCCAACTGGCGCAGCGCAAAAAAGCGGTAAGGGCAGCGGCGCAGGTCTTCGTAGGCGCTGGCCGACAGGCGCTGCGGCCCGGCGGCTTGCAGCAGCACGGCGGCCTGCGGTTGCGGGCGGGCGGTGGGCGCAGCGAGCAGGCGGCGGGGCTCGCGTGGGTCGGGGCTCAACGTCAATTGACGATGCTGCAAACGCAGCGCCTGTACCAGGGGGCTGGGCAGCACCGTTTGGCCACCCTCGTCGCCCTGACGCCACAGCAAATCAACCACTGACACCTGCAGCGCATGGGCAAAAGCGGCACGGGCCTGGGCCTGCAAATCAATCCGCAGCGGCAAGCCCAGCGCGGTGCGCTGTGCGGCGCTCCAGCGGCCAGGCGGCTCGGGCGATGCGGGTAGGTGAATTTCATCGCACGCGGGCAGCACCAGCGCAGCAAACGGGCGGCCCAGCAACTGACTCAGGGGCAGCACCACCACCTGTGCACGAAGATGGGATTGCGGTGCACTGTCGGGCTGAAAAGTAGCAGCCTCCAGCACCTCGCTGGCCCATCCGTTGAAGGTCGCCAACGGCAAGCGCGGCGTCGCTTGCGGCAGCTGCGCGAGCACGAGGCGCGCGCCCTCGTGCAGGCACAGGTGGGTTAATACGCGCTCACCCGCAGCATCAGCCAGCAGGGGCTCCCACTGGCCGCTGGCTTGCAGCAGTTCACGCAAAGCCACCAGCCAGACTCCCAGGTTGCGGGGGCTTTGCAGCGTGCTGCGCAGCGTGTTGACCGTGGCCACCAGGGCAAGCGTTGCATGCGGATCTGGCAACGCTACCCAAGCACCGGGCAGGGCGTGCCATTGCGAGATGCCGCTGCTGCGCAAACGCGCCTCCAGCGCCTGCACGGCGGGCGACGCGAAGGCGGAGCATTGTTTGAGCCAGTCCAGCACGGCGTCGCTGGGGGCGTCCCAAGCGCAGGCTTTCAACGCGGCCATCACCTGCGCAGCGGCGCGGGTGGTGGAGAGTTTCCAGCCGGTTTCATCCCGCAAGCTCACGCCACGGGCGGCGAGCAATCCGCTGACATGGCGGGTCAGCAGCCGGTCGGTGGCCGCCAGGGCCACCGGTACCCTGCCCGCCGCCAGATGCTGCAACACGCAGGCGGCGGCGCGCTCGGCCTCGTCTTGCGCGTGGGTGGCCTCGTGCAGGTTGACATGGGGCACTGCCCGGTTGTCGGCTGGCTGGAAAAGGGCGCACACGAGCAGCCGGTCGGAAAAACGGGTTTTCAGCACATGCGTCAGCGGGTCGGTCTGAAACCCGTCAAACACCACCAGGCAGTCCAGTGCCTTGTTGACTGCAGCGGAAAACAGCACATCGGTGGCATAAGCCGAGTGCCCGGCCCACAGCAGCGCCAGGCGCGCCACGGCCACCTCCTGCGCCAACAACGCGGCGTCGTGTGCCTGCCCCACCGCGGCTTGCAAATCGGCTGCCCAGGCGCTGCGCAGCGCAGGCGGGACGGCGCTGGCCACACCCCCCAGTTGCCAGGCGGCTTCAACCAGACGCGACGCCAGCTCTGACGGGTTGGCCTGCGTTGCGAACCCGCCGCGCGCCAGCAGGGCCTGCGCGGTGAGCGGGTCACGCGCCATATCAAAACTCAGGTCGTGCTCGTCGGGCGCAAACCCGGCCAGGCTGCGTGCCCAGTTCATCGTGGTTTCAAAGCGTGGCACAAAACCGGGCGATGACCCACCGGCCAACGCCACCCACAGCTCGCGCGCCACCGGCATCAGCTGCGCATAGGGCAACAACACGACCGTGCGTGCGGTGCGCAAAGGGTCTGCCTGCAGGCGCGCAGCAACAGCGGCTAAACCGGCTTGAAGCCCTGGTGGCAAGTGGTTTTGTGCTACGGCATCCATAGCATTTGGGGGTGCTGGCAAGGTCAATGAAAATACATGGGTTTCTGTCACAATGACTGCACTCTAGCTGCACCGCAACTCACCCCGCAAAGGAATTCCATGGCCAGCGACCTCATCAAACATGTATCCGATCAGTCTTTTGAGGCTGATGTGCTGAAGGCCACCAAACCCGTGTTGGTGGACTACTGGGCCGAGTGGTGTGGCCCTTGCAAAATGATTGCCCCCATCCTGGACGAAGTGGCCGCCAGCCACCAGGACAGGTTGCAGATCGCCAAGATGAATGTCGATGAAAACCGCGATATTCCTGCCAAGTTCGGCGTCCGCGGCATTCC
>JAYUXO010000324.1:0-8310 GCA_043753505.1 Comamonadaceae bacterium | reverse complement strand
CCATCACCGCCAACCTGGCTCCCGACTACTCGCTGGGCGAGGCACTGAAATTCATGGACGCCACCGCCGCCAAGGTGCTCAAACCCGGCTTTGCCACCGACCTGAACGGCATCAGCCGCGAGTTCCGCAATTCATCCGGCTCTCTGGCCCTGGTGTTTCTGCTGGCGCTACTCTTTATCTACCTGGTGCTGGCCGCGCAATTCGAAAGCTTTGTCGACCCGTTCATCATCATGCTCAGCGTGCCGCTGTCGATGGCCGGTGCCTTGCTGGCGCTGAAATGGAGTGGCGGCACGCTGAATGTGTTCAGCCAGATCGGGCTCATTACGTTGGTGGGCCTGATTACCAAGCACGGCATTTTGATTGTGGAATTTGCCAACCAGCTGCGCGAGCAGGGCGTGGGCATGGCAGACGCCATCCGCCAGTCCGCCAGCCAACGCCTGCGCCCCATCCTGATGACCACCGGCGCGATGGTGTTAGGCGCAGTGCCGCTGGCTTTGGCTACCGGCGCCGGCGCCGAGAGTCGCGCACAAATTGGCTGGGTGATTGTGGGCGGTATGTCGTTAGGCACTTTGCTCACGATTTTTGTGGTGCCCACCATGTACACCCTGCTGGCACGCAAACACGTGCCTGGGCCGCACAAAGAGGTGACCAATAATGACCCGCATGGCGAGGTGCCAGGGCCATTGGTGCCGATAGAGCAGGGGCGTTGATACTCTGAATTGCTATAGTTTGTATAGCTGGTTGAGCAGTATTTAAAAGGGCTGGAGGCAATCTTGATGAAAAATCCGAATGGTGTTACTCCCGCTCCCGGGAGAGGGCAGGGTGAGGGCCTTCGTGGATCCACAAGGCCACCCACACCCCACCCCCTGACCCCAACCCTCTCCCCGAGAAGAGAGGGAGTCACCGCAGAGGCAGACGCCGAGCCTGTAAACGCAATCCCCTCCTAAACACAACCCCACCGAAAGCCCCCATGTACGACCTCGTCAAACTTCTTCATCTCATCGCCGGCATCGTCTGGATGGGCGGCATGACCGCCTTGCTGTTTGCGCTGCGCCCCGCTGCCATGAAAGTGCTGGAACCTCAGTTGCGTGCCCAGCTCATGGCCCAGGTGTGGCAACGCTTTTTTCTGGTGGTGCTGGTTTCCATCGTGCTGCTGTTCACCACCGGCACCAACCTGTACACCACCGCCTTCAAGGCAGCCAAAGCAGCCACAGGTGCGGGCAGCGTGCCGTTGGGCTGGAACCTGATGCTGGTGCTGGGCCTGACCATGATGCTGATTTTTGGCCACATCTACTTTGCCGGGTTCAAGAAATTCAAGCGCGCCGTGGCCACCGCCGAGTGGTCAACAGCCGCCAAAGCCGCAGGGCAGATTCACATGTTCATGCTGACAAACTTTGTGCTGGGCTGGCTGGCAATAGCAGCGGTGCGGCTGGTGCGCTAGAAAACCTCTGCATATTCCCTGGTGGTCTGCGCTCAAACGGACTTGGGCGCATCGCTGCGTTGTTTTTCATGGATCATATTAAGCATAAAAAAGGTCGCTAGCCCATATATATATTGCTCAAGCAGCTATATATTAAATAGCGGTTCATCCGAAAATCCGCAGTTGGTCACTATGCCCCACCCCACCGTCCTCATCCTCGCCTCAGGCCGTGGCGAGCGGTTTACTGCTTCTGGCGGCACGGTTCATAAATTGAAAGCCCTGCTGGCGGGCAAGGCGGTGCTGCAGCACACGCTGGATGCTGTTCGCGCCAGTGGCTTGCCGTGGCATGTGGAAGACGCTGGTCACCCGGGCATGGGGGACTCGATTGCGGCTGCGGTGGCAGCGACGTCAAACGCGGCGGGCTGGCTGGTGCTGCCGGGTGATTTGCCGCTCGTCTCGCCTGACACTTTGCGCACGGTGGCAGGCACGCTGCAAACAGGCGGAGCGTACTGCGTGGTGGTGCCTACCCATCAAGGCACCCGCGGACATCCAGTGGGCTTTGCGGCGGGACTGCGCGCTGATTTGCTGGGTTTAAAGGGAAATCAGGGCGCAGCCCCTGTAGTTATTGCTCAGGCAGCTATGAAAAAGATAGTGTTTGTGGAACTGTCTGACGTGGGTGTGGTGACCGATATCGACACGTTGGACGACCTGGCCACTGCGCAGCGTTTGATAGTGACTCGGCTTGGCAGGCATTGGGTGGCCTGATCCGCCTAAAGCATGCCTGGCTTGCGACCAAGCGTGCGCATCGCGACCCACAGACCAGACACACAGCACGCCTACACTGCGTGCACTTTGTTTCCATGGAGCAGCGCTGAATGAGAGATGCAAACGCGTATTTGAAGTCTGGAGTTGTGCAGCGTTGGGCGGCTGGTCTGGTCGTTATAGCCGTCACCGGGGTTGGCAGCCCAGCTGCTGCACAGACCTCGACCCAAACCGTTCCCCCATCCCGACTCAAGCCCGCGCTATCGCTTCAAGCCAAGCTGTTTTTCAGTAAATCTGCCAGTTTTTCTGCTGACGTGTTGGCCCCCAACGGACCGGAGCTGGTCAACGTGGTGGCGCGTGATGATCCGTCGGGTGCCACCTTGGTGCTGGTGGCCGTGGCGCTGCCTGGCGGGCTGTCGCTTCCAGCCGATTCGCACGTTCGTCTGGTGGCGCTGGCCGCTGGAAAAGGGCGCACACCGGCTACGCGTCTGCTGGACAGCACGGTACCCCTGGGCGTGGTGGGCACGGGCGGCACCACACACCTTGGTTTTTGGTTGCCCGCCACGGGTTGCAGACCGGTGCAGCTGCGTGCCACGCTCACAGCAGCGCGCCAAAGCGGGGCAGGGTCTGTGTCAATCCAGTCGCTGATTCCATTTGCCTGCGGGGAGTAAGGCCGGCAAGCAGATATCCGGCTGGATTCGCGTGGGTGTCGCATCGTTTGAAACCAATTTTTTCAAGGAGCTTTCATGCAGTTGATTACCGGTGCAGTGGGACAAGGCGTTGCCAACGCGGCGCACGATGTGGCGCTGGTGCAGGCCATCCTGCTCAAGATAATCCGCGCCGCCACCGCCACGCGCGCGGCCGCCCCCTACCTGGCCAGCTACGACGGCGTCTATGGCAATGACACATTCCTGGCCATACAAGCTTTTCAGTTCGATCATGTATTTGTTTCCAACCCCGCTGTGCAATCGGTGCCAAACCCCGCTGCCCCGCGGCAATCAGCGCCCAACCCGAATGCAACTGCTGGGCGTGTTTTGCCCAACGACGCCACCTGGGTCCAGATGCTGGCCAGGGTTCCGGCCGAATTTGCCAATCTGCGGGTGCTGCCCGGTGGCAAGCGCGTATATCTGCAAGCCACGGCAGCGCAGTTGCAGGCCCGGATCACCGCGCTGACCACGTTGACATTTACGCCCGTCTTTCGCACCAAAGTGCGCGCCTGCTTTGACCAGATGCATGCGCAACACGGCATTGCGGTGGGCGTGTGCCCGCAGGGCGACCGGCGCACATTTGCTGCTCAATACGCATTGCTGCTGCAAGTACCCAGCGTGACCAACGCAGGCCCCGGCGAGAGCAACCACAACTTCGGCATGGCCACCGACATTGGCTTCAAAGACCTGGCCTGGCTGCATGCCGACGGCACGGTGGACAAGCACGAAACCTGGTGGCTGCACCACCTGACCGCCAATGCCAATGCACAAGCCAATTTGTTTTGGGACGCCCTGCGCAGTGTGGGCACGGGTGCCCTGGTGGGCGCGTTTCGTGGCCCGTTGGGTGACCGGCCACACCTGCAAAACTGGAACGACGCGAATGTGTCCACACCGGCCCGGTTAGCCTCGCACCTGCAAGCCTCTGGCGCCATGCAGTGGTCGCACGCCGGTGGTGTTTACCGGTGCAACCTGGGCATCGGCACCGTCAAATACCCGGTGGGCACCGCTGCGCAAATCTGGAACCTGCAAGCCACCGTGACGGCAGCCAACATTACCCAAGCCCGCGCTGCCATGCCCCCAGGCCCACCCGGCACGCCGCCCGCACTACCCGTTACCGCAGCGACTGTGACAGCCATGTGCCAACTGCTGCGCACCCAGTTTGACCTGGCAGATGCAAATTGGCAAAACTGGACGCCCAACTGAGATAACCAAGATAACTAGAATAAATAAGCTAAAAGCCCCGAAACCGTTATAAATATTGCTCAAGCAGCTATCAATTCAATAGTGAATGAACGCTACTCCAACCCTTTGGGCCAGCCGGTGGAGCGCCTGGTTTGGGCATACTTGCCCGCATGAAACTTCAACTGCTCAGCGACCTGCATCTGGAAGTTGACCCCAGCTTCGTTCCCCAACCCGCCCCCGACGCCGACCTGCTGATATTGGCCGGAGACATTGGCGCGCTGCCCGACGCCCCGCTGTCGCGCCACGGCCAGACAGACTGGTGCCTGAACCGCTTTTCACCCAGATTAGGCCACTGGCCCGTGCCCGTGGTGTACCTGCCGGGCAACCATGAATTTGACGGGCAAGACTTTGATGTCTGCTATGCCAATTTGCGTGCGCACGCGCTGGAATTGGGAATGATCTGGCTGGAAAAAGAAACACTGGAGCTGGACGGTGTGCGCCTCATCGGCACCACCTTGTGGACTGATTTTGAAGCCCTGTGCCACTGGCCACAACCCATGCCCGACAGTGCGCCTGGTGCCATGACACATTACCTGCACACTCGCCAGAAAGCCAGCCATGCAGCAGACTTCTACTTGAAAAAAGTCGGTACCACCCGCTACGGACTGCCGTTTGATGCTGCTGCCGTACGCGATGAAGCGCTGGTGTGCCAGGACTGGCTGCGTGCGCAACTGGACTTGCCGTTCCACGGCAAAACCGTGGCCATCACCCACTTCGCGCCCAGCCTGAAAAGCCACGACCCGCGCTACGGCATCACCCCCGGCACCGCTGGTTTTTGCAATTCGCTCGATGCGCTCGTGCCAGAGGCCGATCTGTGGCTGCACGGGCACCTGCATTGCCCCAGCGACTACCGCGTTGGCAAATGCCGTGTGGTGGCCAATCCGCTGGGCTACGCCAAAAGCGGGGAACAAGCGGGGTTTGTGCGGCAGTGCGTGGTGCAGGTGTAGAGGCTGCAACGATGGCGCGACCTGGCGTGGCTTTTAAAGTAACCAGCCAGGTCGCCCACCCGACCCTACGGTTGCACCCTGACCCCAACCCTTCCCCGCAAGTGGGAAACGGAGGGTGGACGAAACAGGTTTGCTCCCAAAACGACTTGAGTCATCATTTTTTGAACTAAAAAAGGCTACAGCCCTTTCAGCAACTGCTCAAGCAGCTATTAATTAAATAGCACTCGACGCACAATGAACGCGTTTGTCCCAACCAGCGCCCAGCTACCGGACTGGCAGGTTGCGGCCCAGCAAGTCAAAAAGCCGTTCCCAATGCCGCTCGGCAGCGGCCAGGTTGTAAATGCCAGCCCTTGCCGGAAACACAAAGCCGTGCTCAGTGCCGGGGTGATGCTCCAGGCGGTGTGGCGTGCCGCCAGCCACCAGCGCGGCTTTCAGGGTGGTCACCATTTCTGGCGTAAACCATGGGTCAGTTTCGGCGCAACCCAGATAGGTTTCGCAGCGAATCTGCGGTGCCATCAAGTGCGGTGAATCAGCCCGGTCAGTCACCATCAGCGCTGGGTGAAATGCCGCAATGGCCTTCAGGCGCTCGGGCAGTCCGGCGGCAATTGCCATCACGAACGGCCCGCTCATGCAGTAGCCCACGGCACCCACGCGGTGTGCATCCACACCACCGTCAGCGTCGGCCCAGTCCAGCACCGCCAGGGCGTCTCGCACCACGCGAGCGTTCGTGAGCGACTGCATCAGCTGCATCATGCGTGCCACCAGCGGGTCTGTGCGCTCCAGCACAAAAAACTCCCGCTCGTCGCGGTAGTAAAGATTGGGCAGCACCACGCAGTAGCCCACTGTCGCCAGCCGCCGCGCCATGGTGTGCAGCTCTTCGCGTTTACCCAACGCATCCATGAAAAATAGCACCAGCGGGTGCGGGCCGCCTTCTTCAGGACGCACCACAAAGCTGTTCATCGCGCCGTCGGCGGTGCAGATGTCGATGTGTTGTTCAATCATTGCAATGCCTGCTAATCCGTTGCCGGTCGATCCATTGCATGTTAGTCCACCTTGGCCCCGCTGGCTTTCACCACACCTTCGTAGCGCGCGTGTTCGCGCTTGATCAGATCTGCAAACTGTTCAGGCGTGCTGGAGACAGGCTCGGTCAGCAGTCCCATGAAGCGGGTTTTGATATCGGGTGACTCCAGCGCCGCCACAAACGCGCTGTTCAGCCGGACTACTACTTCGCGCGGCGTACCAGCGGGCGCAATCAAGCCCCACCAGGTGTCAATTTCGAAGCCCGGATAAGTGTCGGCCAGCGCCGGTACGTCGGGCAGCAGAGGGCTGCGCCTGGGCGTGGTCACTGCCAGCGGCAGCACCTTGCCCGCGCGAATATTGGCGCCCGAAGTGGCCAGGTTGTCCAGCGTGTAGTCGACCACGCCTGAGAGCATGGCCAGCTGCGAGGGCGCGCCACCGTTGTAGGGAATGTGCACTGCAAAAATGCCCGCTTTCGCCTTGAACATTTCCCCACCCAAGTGCCCAGCGCTACCATTGCCGCCGCTGGCATAACTCAGCTTGGCAGGATTGGCTCGGGCATATGCCAGAAAGTCTTTGAGCGTGCTGATGTTCAGGCGCTTGGCGGTGTCTGAATTCATGACCAGCACGTTCGGGATGCGCACCATTTGCGTGATGGGCGCAAAGTCTTTGAGTGGGTCGTAAGGCAGTTTTTTAAACAGCCAAGGGTTAATGGCATGCATGGCCACCGCCGCAATGCCCAGCGTCTGACCATCTGGCGCGGCCTTGGCCACCAGATCAACCCCAATGCCACCCCCGCCGCCCGGCCTGTTTTCAATGATGATGGGTGCACCCAGCGTGACGGAGGCCTTTTCGGCGATGAGCCGTGTGGTCACATCAATGGAGCCACCGGCGGCAAACGGCACGATGATTTTGATGGGTTTGCCCTGGGCCCAGGCTGGGGCGGCGAAAGCGGCGGTAGCAGCGCCCAGGGTGTGGATGAAATGGCGGCGTTGAATCATGGGCAGCTCCGGAATCTGGGGTTGAAAAGGTTACCCAGTGTCACCGGAGCGCCCGCCCCCTGCATCGCCACAAACCCCGAAACACAGGCTTTACCGGAGCGTTAACAGGCCGCGGGCGCAGCTACAGTTTGCCCACGGAAGCCCTCATGCACACCGGCGGCTGTAGTTGCCGTCACATCTGCTACCGCTTGGCCAGCCGGCCGCTTTTCGTGCACTGCTGCCACTGCCGCTGGTGCCAACGCGGGACCGGCTCAGCCTTCGGCTTCAACGCCATGATCGAGACCGACCGCGTGCAAAATCTCGGCGGCACGCCAGAGCGCGTGGTGACCCAGGCAAAAAGGCGACACAAGGGCCGTTCGTTGCATGGCAAAAACGGAAAAAATCGATTTGAAAATTTCGCTTTAGGGGCCAGACTACGATTCATTCACCAGCAGCCTTCTTACGAGGCGACGCGCGATAGCGCAAGGCATACCTGAAGAAGACCCATGCGCACGTCATACCCCCCGCTGTTGAAGACGACAATTCGCCTGTAGTAGATGGGGTTAACCACATTCCCTTGGGCATATTGGCGCGAAGTAGGCGTTGTTGATCCCCTCGAGTCCAGCAATAGACTCCCCCATGCTCACCATCCACCACCTCGGCATTTCCCAATCCGAACGCGTGGTCTGGCTCTGCGAAGAGCTGGACATTCAATATGAGCTGAAGCGCTACACCCGTGACCCGGTGACGCGGCTTGCGCCGCATGAATTGCGGGATGTGCCGTGCTCCACCTGTCATTTGGGTCAAACCCAACTCGATCCAGTGAACGCAGGCACGTCAACGCTGCCTAAGGCAGCCAGGCGCGTGGGTCGATCAGGCAGCTGCTGCGAGGCACGCTGCGTGCGAGGGCGCAGCAGCGGGCAGCGGCTGGTAAGCCGTAGGCTTAGGCCTCCGCCGGCCACTCTGCAAATGGAAACGGCACTTCCTCGCTGGCAAAGGTCACAAAGCTGACCAACTGTGCCAAATAGCGCGCCAGGCTGTGGCCAAAGCTGCGCAGCTGGGCATTGCTGCCGCCGCCAAACAGCACAAACAGCAGTTGCACTATCGCCACCGCGCCCAGCAGGACGCTGGTGATATGGAAGGCAACGGCCATTAACAGCATTTGCAGCACACGCAACCAAAGGTTGGGCCGAGTTGCAACGGGGTAAGTGGGTGTGGTCATGGGGTGTCCTTTG
>JAYUXO010000323.1:0-8318 GCA_043753505.1 Comamonadaceae bacterium | reverse complement strand
TCGGGTGGTAGCACGCTGGGCAATAGGCCCGTGTGCAGCATGTGCGCCACGGCTTGCGCGGTCTGTGCCACCTGCTCGCGCAAGGCGGGTGTGATGGGCACGACGCGCCTGCGCTTGGAGGTGGCGTAAAAAATGGCTCCTTCGGCCACGCGGTGCCCCGTCATGGCCTGCAGGCACATCGCCTGCCCGGCCAGCTGCACATCGTCACAGGCCGCAATGGCCGCAGCTTTGTGGCGGCTGCCGTGCTTGTATTCCACCGGGTAGGGCGTGCCATCGGGCAAAAACTCCACCACGTCGGCTTTGCCCACTAAGCCGTGCGCGTCGTGCCACAGCGGCAGCGCCCGCTCCACGCGCACGCCCTTGGCGGTTTCCACACCCGGCTTGTCCACCCGCGCATGCACCGCCTGGCCGCGCAGGGTGTGCACGTTCTCGTCAAACGCCTGCTCCAGGTGAATCAGCCCGCACTGGCGCGGGCAGTAGGCCCAGTGCTGTAGGGCTGAGAGGGGGATTTGCTCGGCTTCGCTGGTCATGGCGCTGGAAGATCAGCCGAACAGCCGAATCAGCAGCTCGTCTCGGGGCAGGCTTTGTGCCTGCGCAACGTCTTGAAGAATCGCAGCCAACGTGCCGATGCGCAACGGGTCGTGCAGCGGCACGGTCACGTGGTGCTGCACGGGCTGCGAGCAGGTGATGCGCACATGGCTACCCGTTTGCCGGGTGCGCATGTAGCCGAGCTTTGCCAGCGCAACGATAAGTTGCGCACCCGTTAAATCACGCGGCAGCCGCATGGTGAGCCGCGTGGTGAGCCGCGTGGGTCAAGCGGCCAGCAACTCGTCGCGCACGAAGTGCAGCCGGATGACTTTGGGCGATGTGCCCTCATCAAAATGGCACTGCACCGCGTCTTGCACTGCCAGCCGCAACTGCGCCTCGGTGTCAGCCTCTGTAAAGATGGATTCGCCCAGTGCGCGGGCGGTGTAGCCACCCTCTGGCGCGTGTTCGACAACAAAAACGATTTCGGTCATGTCGGTATCTCCGGGTGAATGTAGCGCTGGGTTTGCCACGCAGGATGATGGTGTTCAGAGCCGTTGTCTATTGTGATTCGGCTCAGGCTTTTTTCGGCGGCTTCAAGGCCTTTTTGGCTTTTGCGGTGCCCGCCGCTTCGAGCGGCAAGTAATTGCTGCCTGACACCACCGACTTGCCCGTCTGGCTTTCCAACTGGTTGCGCGCCTGGCGGGCAATGCGGCCACCAGCCTGGGCCGCCGTCTTGTTTTGCGGCAAGCCCGTGGCATTGACGGTTTCTGAAATTTGCCGGGTCGACAGCTCGGCCAGCGCCGTAAAAATCAGCTCCGCCTCGCTCATGTGGTCGCGCAGGTTGTGGCTCTTCAGCCCCTTCAGATCCTTATGCTCTGTCACGCTAACGCCCGACCACTCCTGGTGAATGATGTTGGTGAGGATGGCGAACTCGCTGCCTTCTTTAATGTCGTGCTCGCGCCAGTCGTCGGTGAGTTTGTTGCGCGTTTCCTGCCCCGTCATGCGCTGCGCAATCCACTTGTCGCTGCGGCCATGCTGCTGCCAGGTTTCCCTCGCCCGGTTGAGTGACAAAGCAGGGTCGGCCAACTCCTGCATGCGCTCGTAGCCCACCTTGGCCAGCCACAGCTTGATGGGCTCGGCTTTGGGGCTGGGAACGGACTGGACGATACGCAGCAAACTTTCTGCGGTGGCGCAGTCGGTAAGGCGCTGTTTGCCGTCGGCAGCAGGCAGTTTCAACTGTCGACAGACTGTCGACAGTTCAGCGTCGTCTTCCGACTTGACGCGCAGCTTCATCTTGAACCAGTAGTCGCGGGCGTTTTCACTATCGGTCAGCACCTGCACTACGTCAATCACCGAAAACCACCAGGTTTCGGTCTCTTCGTCGTACACACGGCGGATGGCCTGGCCGTCGAATTCGGTGGGGAGGATTTTCATCGGTTACTCCCAACGCCCATCAGCATTTGCGGGTCAACGTAACACCGGGTAAAGGGGCCACTGATTCACTGACTTGCATAGCTTTGCCGTCAAACGCTACCTCGTACGCATCGAAGCTGCGAGCGACTTCACCGGGGTTAGTTTGTGCGACTTTGAGTTTGTCAAACAAGGCATGCGATGGCGCGTTGCCCAGCTCGCAGTCGTGCTTGAACACGTACAGCCCGCGCGTAGACATTTCACCGCGTGCGGCAGAGCGGTCATGCTCAAACATGTGCGCCAGTGCTTCCCATAACAGTTCCAAATCGTCTTCTCCAAACCCGGTTTGCTTGGCGAGAAAGGAGGAGACAAAGCCGTGTGCGACGTACACGCCGTAAGGCACAGTGTGTTTGCGGCCTTGTATGCCAGTCTGTTGCTCAATTGTTTTGCCAGAGATTTCTGGGTCTGTACGTGCTGCACAGACTGTTAATGAATGTTCCAGGGCCACCACCGGCTCAACCGAGCGGGCAAACGTGATCTGAACTGGGCCGCGTACCTGGCCGCAGTTTTTGCCAGTGGACATCACTGCGCCAAAGGTGCGAATGTCAAAGAAGTTCTGGCACATCCAGTCGCGGGCAAGGCTCACTTCGTCGGCGCTACCTTTGCGTTTTTCCTTTTTTGCAGGCTTCTTTTTGGTATCGGCAACCAGCGCTACATCTGCTACGTTTTCAGTAGCTGCTTGCGCTTGCTCCTCGGGCGCTACTGTCAGTTTTAATGCAGAGTAGGCGCGGTCATGCTGCAGGTTGAGCACCGCTTTTTCGCGCACGTAGATTTCAAAGCGCTTCTCACCCTCTACCGGGTCGCGTTGGTCTTGGTCTTTCACCAGGCCTACAAAGTTACGCACCTTGCGTTTGAGGGATACATCCGTCATCAGTCCGTGGCCGGATTCGGCATCCAGGCGCGGCATGTTGCCGGCATCGGGGTCGCCATTGGGGTTGCCGTCTTTAACATCCATGATGAGAATGAAGTCGTAGCGGTTGGCGAGTGGATTGGTGGTGGTCATGCTGATACTCCTTCGGTGGGGGATGGGGTTGCGGGTGGCGCACTGGAATCGTTAATTACTTTTGGTGGTCGGTCCTGGCGCTGGTGGTAATAACCCAGCGCAAAGCGGCCTTGATCTAGCATAGAAAGTTGTCTTGGAATGTCAGGGAGGTCATTCAAAATTTCGCCAACTAATTTGTCAAACCACTCTTTTTGGCCCCACGGCAATTTCTTTAAGTGAGCAATTTTCAGTTTGTCCAAAGTCGGAAAAACTATTCCAGGCGAGCTAGCCATTGCACCGTAATATTTGTCTCGAATGGTGGAGTTCAGCTTTCCGCCTCCACCAGCTGAGGCTTCCTGAATGCGCTCCAGTACGGCAAACAGCCGACCCAACAGGTATCCGGGATTGGTATTTGTGCGATCCAGCATGGGTAAAAATTCCTTTTCAATTAAGTGTTCTGGCGCTGAAAGATTGGCTCTGCGTATCCGCCGATTGAGACACGCCTTAATCACAGCAGCGCGGGCGTAGGGGACGTTTTGCGCCTGTGTGCCCTGCTGCGTTTTCTTGGCTTGCTCTGCACGGCAACGCCCCACTGCGGCGTTAAGCCAGAGGGCCGGATAGGGCACGTTCTCCCCGGAAAAGATGGCATCCACAATCGCTCCGCCTAAATTCGGCGGTAGGCGGTCAATGTCACCAAAAGGCTGGCTGCTAGTTGCCAGACAAACCGTTTGGAGCAGTCGTTTCAGACTTGGGTATTGCGGGTCATGCCCATGTGAACCACGCACCATTTCAAGGTCTTTGAAGTGCTGCTCAATGCGCTTGCCCAATTCCGGCAAACGCAGACAGTAGTAAAAGCGAATGCTGATTCGGGCGGCGTTCGGTGCCAGCCCGAGGATGTGAAAGCGGTTGCCATCATCCTGCGCAGATGGCCCGTACTCTTTATGCACGGCAGTAAGTAGCGCCTGCACAGCCCGCGTACCTGCTTCTGGGTCGTCTTGGGGCGCGTCGCCAAAAATATCGGGCACCACAGTTTCCAAGTCCGAGGCTCTATCAGTCCAGAACACCGTAGAGGCATCGCCGACTTGGATGCGCTGAGGTGAGTCTTTGCGCAGCAGGTGGTTTAACGCGGTGGTGTAGGCGAAGGACGCGCGCACGGAGACAGGTGCGTTTTCACCACCTCGGTCCTTCTTTCCATAAGATTCAAATGCCCGTGCGTTGAACGAAATAATGTTCGCGCCCGAAGTTTGTGCTCCCCAAACATTCCTAATTACTGTCTCGTTGGTAGCAATTGGCGTGTTGAAAACGCCAGTAATTAAGCAATTTCCACGCACCGCTGCGCCGCTACTCGCCTCGGCCAATTTCGATTCATAGGCAATTCGCACTGCACCGCGCGCATGAACGCCTTCATTGTCTGGGTGCAAGCGAAAAACAACCACGGGATCGCGTTTTTCAAAATCAGCCTCCACCTGAAACCGCTTGAATAGTTGCAATGAAAGTCCCGCATCTTGCTGCATCGCTTGGCAAAACCGCTTAACGGCTGTAAGTCCTTCATCGGGTGAATCATCAGACCAATGCGCGATAGCACTAAGGAAAGCTGCTAATTTTTGATTTCCTTTATTCCCGCGCCCAAAAACGAAACTGGCGTTATCCCAAAGAAAATTTGCATCAGTACCGCTATTGGTATGTTTCATCGCTTGCTTGCCAATGGACGGTAAGAGCATTTCTAGCGCTGTTGTTTTACCTTTGCTCGCTGTCCCTAGTGAATCTATTGCGATACAACTGCCGGTGGAATCCAAAACGATGGCGTAGTCAACACCGCGTCGAATCCATCCTTGTCTAGGAAGCTCCTCATTGCGGTCGTAGTAATCATTGAGTGCTTGCAGAATCATCCCACTGCCTCCTCAAACGGGGGCACTTCAATCACGCCCGCGTTCATTTGCCCCCTGAAGAAGCGCGGTTGCGGGTCGGACGGATGGGTGTAATCCATATCGTGCAGCATCCAACCCAAATCGCGGGTATCGGCAATCGGCCGCGCGGGCGGCGTATCGGCTGTGACCAAACGGAAATCGGCTGAGAACTCGCGGCAACCCAAGTAAGGCTGGTTCACACACTGGCCTTTGCTCGCGCGACGGCTGAACATTTCAGTGTATTTAATGAGCGGGTCGCTGCCCTTGCCAGTCAACAGCAACTCGGCGTGAATGCGGTAAGCGACATCGCGCAAAAAATAGCCTGCACGCTGTTGGCGTTTATCTTCAATGTACAAAGCCAGCGCGCCGCTGCCCGCATTCATGGCCTTCTGCACATTGCTGGTGGACACCACGGCGCTGACCTCGTTGCGCCGCAAATTGACCCAGCGAATCGGCTTGAGCACTTCGATTCGTGAAACCCGCCATCGCATTTGCGGCTTCCACAAAATCGCTTCAAAAATGGCGCGCGCCGCTGATGGCGTCATCACGTCGTAAGACACACGCTCCACCTTCATCTCCGGACGGGTAAAACATGCAAACGGGCCTGTGACTTCTAGGCAAAACTTGGGGGACATATGGCTCCTTTACGAGACAAAACCGCTCGGGTTGTAGAGGTCAGCATCGCCTATAAAACCAAAAATATTACTGTAAATATTATCAGTATTTGCCATTACATACAGCCCTGGCATGGGCAAGGTGAGGTCGCCTTGTGCAAGCATCTTGTCGGCCCGTTGCTTCTTGATGGTGACGGTGTAGCGCTGCAGTTTTCGCATCAACCAGCGGGCGGGGCCTTCTGCGGCCAGCATGCCAAGCAGTTTTTCAATCTCGTCACCGTGTTCGGCATAACGGACTACAACCGTGGCGGAGTCGGCGTCGTCAATCAGGCGGAACGCTTCGGCAGCAGTGCGGAATTGCACGCTCAAGGTTTTGCGGTCGTTGATGGTGAGCTTCTCGACAATCCTTTTGGCATCCAAATCCACCGCGCTGTAAAACTGTCGGAAGTAGGTGGCAAACAATGCGCGCGCCAGCGGGTCTGCACGCCGGCCATGCAGCGTGCTGGTGCAAGCCTGCACCGCCTTGTGTAAATGCCCTGCCGGGGCGGGCTCAGGGGGCACAAACACCACGACGCGGCCTTTCCCAAGCAAGCGACCTTCACGGTTGCAGCGCCCTGCGGCCTGGGCAATGGAGTCGAGCCCTGCCAACGCACGAAAGACCACAGGAAAATCAATGTCCACCCCAGCCTCGACCAACTGGGTGCTGACCACGCGCAACGGTTCCAAGTCTCGCCCTTCACGCTTGGCTTGCAGGCGGGCTTTGATTTCATCAATCACCACTTTGCGGTGCGCTCCGCACATCAAAGCCGAAAGATGTAATGTGTTTTTAGGTAGCAGCCTGTGCAGCTCCCGTGCAGCTTTTCGGGTGCTGACGATGGCGAGAACGCAATCTTCTTGTTCGATGTGTGCGGCAATGTCTGCCCACGGCGTGGTGGTGTTCAAGTTTGGCGGCAATTCCACTTTGACGCGCTCAAGCGCCATAAACAGGGCGTCGGGGTGGTCGATGATTTCGCACACATTCTCCAAGCCACGCAAGTTTTTGCTCTTGTCGAAATAGTCTGTGCTGTTGAGTGCGGGCTGGGTGGCGGTGCACAGCACAACGGTCACACCGTAGTGCTTCACCAACAGGTTCAGCGCATCCAGAATGGGTTGCAAAAACTCCGGTGGCAGTTGCTGCGCTTCGTCAAGCACGATGATGCTGCCCACGATGTTGTGCAGCTTGCGGCAGCGCGAAGTCTTGGTGGCAAAGAGGGATTCGAACAACTGCACATTGGTGGTCACAACCAATGGCGCATCCCAGTTTTCGCAGGCGAGGCGGCTGCGCATGGTTTCATCCCTGTCCGCTGCGTCAGCTTGGCTGTGGTGCTCGATCAGCACCTCATCACCCAATGCCTTGAACACATCCCGGAACACATCGGCTGTCTGCTCAATGATGCTGGTGTACGGGATGGCGTAGATGACGCGGCGCTTGCCGTTTGGTTGCGCATGATCCAGCGCGAATGCCAAACTGGACAAGGTTTTACCGCCACCAGTGGGCACCGTAAGCGAAAAGAACCCGGCGGGCAGAGCAGCTTTGTCGCGGCACTGGCGCAGGATGTCGGCGCGCAGGGTATTGACATCTGAGGGGGTGGCGCTTGCCGCTTTGGCGACCATGTGCGCATCCAACGCGACCCGCATTTGGTCCAGCGTTGGAAAGCCCTCGCGCCGGGCGGGCTTGCCCGCGTCGAAGTGGGCCTCGGTGTCCAGAAAATCTGCATCAACCAGACACGAGAAGAGCATCCGTACCCAAAGGGAAAAACCGGCCGGACCGCCAGGAATCTGCGCAACCAAATCGCTATGCGCGAGGATGTTGGCCGGAGGATTGGCTTCCAAGGCTTCTTTCAACTCCTGCTTAGAGTCATCGCTTTGCAGGCGCTGATTCAGCCCGCCATCCCAGTCGTCTAACCCGGCGTGGTGCCCGGCAATAAGGTAAGCAAGGATGTTGCCATAGGGCTGGTTCGGTTTATTCAATTGCTGAATTGCCCACAAAGCCCCTGCAATCGAATGCGTTTTCTCGCGACCTGAGACCCGCCCTTCAATGTGGGCGTTGTCGTCTTTGGCCAGCGCCAGGTAGCGCTGAAATCCGGGGCGGTATTTGCCCAGGTCATGCCATTTGCCGGCCAGGCCAGCCCAACTTGCAGAACTCGATTGCGCCGGTGCGGCTTCCGCAAATTCAGCCGCGAGGCGGGCGACTTCCTGCAGGTGGGTGGCCAGTTCGTGGCCAGCGCTATGGGCGTAATGCATGGGGCAGTGGTGAGCAAGCGTTGCGGCACAGGGGTTGCGCCGATGCCAGCCATTGTGTCGCCGAGCCCTCGCTTGCCCAAGTCTTTTCATTGTTCAATTGCTACGTTTTATATAGCTGCTTGAGCAATATTAATAAGGGCTACAGGCCGATTTGGCTTGAAATCGCGATGTAAATAAAGCACAGGAATGGCGTTTGTTGTTTGCCACGGCCTGGGGTGGCGCAGTGGTTACGGTTCCACCGCTTCCCGCCAACCAGCGCGCAATGGGGGTCAGAGCCCGATTTCGTGTGTGTGTTGTGTCGCGCCGGGTAAATCGCGTCCTGAATCGGGATCTGACCCCCAATGCTTTTCTCGACTCGGTGGAGTTTCAATCCAGCAGCTTTACCGCGCAGTCAGCCGCGCGCCCCAGTCCTTCGCATCCTCTTCAATCGCGATTGCCAACGCCGCCAACCCCGCTTGCCGCTGCCGCAGTTTGGTGGCCGTGAACGCGGCGCGGTTGAGTTTTTTCAAGCGGGTGGCTTGGGCCAGGGCGGCG
>JAYUXO010000322.1:0-8320 GCA_043753505.1 Comamonadaceae bacterium | reverse complement strand
GGCCGTACAGGTCGGCGGCCAGGTCCATGTAGTCGCCCATCTTCAAGTCGCTGTCGTCACTCGCGTTCACCACACGCTGCGGTTTGCCGCGCCACAGCGCCGCCAGGCACGCGCGGGCCAGGTCGTCGGCGTGGATGTGGTTGGTGTAGACGTCGTCGGCCGCGTCCAGCACAGGCGTGCTTTTGAGCAGGCGTTCGCGCGGGGTGCCGCCCGCGCGGTCGGGGGCGTAGATGCCGGGTATGCGCAGGATGCTGGCTCTTACATGCGCGGCGCGACCAAAGTGGCGCACGGTGCTTTCAGCATCCACCCGGCGGTGGGCGCGCGGGGTGTGGGGGTTGGTGGTGCGGCATTCGTCTACCCAGCTACCCGCGCAGTCGCCATACACGCCGCTGGTGGAGCCGTACACCAGTGCACGCGGCGCGGTGCGCAAGCGCAGCGCGCGCAAGAGGGCCTGCGTGCGCGGGTCGCGCCACCAATCAGCGCCGTCGTTGGGCGGTGGGGCCAGGTGCACCACGCGGGTGGCGAGGCCTGCGAGGCGGCGCAGGCTGAAGGGTTGGTCTAAATTGCCTTGTAAGGGCGTGATGTGCAAGGCGCGCAACTCGGGGGCGCGCGCGGACTGCGAGGTCAGCGCTAACAGGCGCACGCGACCACCCAGGCCGCGGGCTACGCGCACACCCACATCGCCGCAGCCCACGATGAGCAAACGTTCGCGGCGAAACCGGGCTGGCAAGGTGCCCAGGGGGCTTTGGTTTGAAGGCAAAATGAAATGTCGCTTTTGTAAAAACATGGGCCTGAAATCGGGCCACCTAGGATACCCAAGACATGACCCTCGCCACGCCTGACACCACCACGCCTGACACCACCACGCCTGACACCACCGCGCCCGACATCACCACGCCAGACACTGCCACCCCAGCAAACGCCGCCGCGCCTTACGTCCCCACCGCCTTTCAAATCACTGTTTCCCCCAGCCAGCGCCAGTTCACCGCCCAAGCCGGCGAAACCATGCTGGCAGCCGGCATTCGCCAGGGCGTGGGCCTGCCTTATGGTTGCAAAGACGGCGCATGCGGCTCGTGCAAATGCAAAAAACTCAGCGGCACCGTGGTGCACGGCACACACCAATCCAAAGCCTTGACGGCTGATGAAGAAGCCGCAGGCTTTGTGCTGACTTGCTGCGGCGTGCCGCAAAGCGACGTGGTGCTGGAGTCGCGCCAAGTGACGGACGAATCAGCCTTTCCGGTGAAAAAAATGCCCTCACGCGTGACCGTGCTGGAGAAAAAATCGCACGACGTGATGCTGGTTCGCCTGCAACTGCCCGCCAACGACACGCTGCGCTACCACGCGGGCCAATACGTGGAATTCATCTTGCGCGACGGTGCCAGGCGCAGCTACTCCATGGCCAATGCGCCGCACACGCTGGTGCCGGTGGAGGGGCAGACATCACCGGGCATCGAACTGCACATCCGCCACACGCCCGGCGGCAAGTTCACTGACCACGTGTTCAACGCGATGAAGGAAAAAGAAATCCTGCGGGTCGAAGGCCCGTTTGGCAGTTTTTACCTGCGCGACGACTCCACCAAACCGATGGTGCTGCTCGCCTCCGGCACCGGCTTTGCGCCCATCAAAGCCATCATCGAACACATGCAGTTCAAGGCGATGACCCGCCCCGCCACGCTGTACTGGGGTGGCCGCCGCCCAGCCGATTTGTACATGGACGCCTGGGTGCAAGAGCGCTTGGCCGACATGCCAAACCTGCGTTATGTGCCGGTGATCTCCGACGCCGCGCCCGAAGACCACTGGACCGGTCGCACCGGCTTCGTGCACCAGGCGGTGTTGCAGGATATTCCCGATTTATCTGGCTACCAGGTCTACGCCTGCGGCGCGCCCATCGTGGTGGACTCAGCCCAGACCGACTACGTGGCGCTGGGTGGGTTGCCGGAAGATGAGTTTTATGCGGATTCGTTCACGACGGAGGCGGACAAGGCGAAGGCGTGAGGGGTCGCTGTGGGGTCAGATCACCATTCAGGACGCGGTTCGACCGTGGCGCGGGCAGCAGATACGAAATGGTGCTCTGACCCCGTTTTTGAACTCGATCGGTTGAGGCTCAATTGCCCCTTCCCCTCTCGGGGAAGGTTGGGATGGGGGCATGCGCGTGCAAACCTGTCCCGGCTTTGAGCACGCAATTGGGGTCGGTGCCCGGTTTCGTATCGGCTGCTCACGCTTCGAATAAAACGCGTCCTGAACCGGGATCCGACCCCGAATGCTTGTCCCGGTTGGTCGGGTTTTGCTCCTGAATTTGTAGCTGCTTGAGCAATATATACAAGGGCTGGAGCCTCAAAACACCCAAATTCGTAACCCGCGCTACTTACCCCTGCTCCCACGCCAGCCGTTCCCGCCCGTTAAAACACAAAAACCGCCGGTTCGTCGCCCGGCCTATCGCGCACAAACCCAGTTGCTGCGCGATGGCGTGGCCCATTTGGGTGATGCCGCTGCGGCTGATGACGATGGCCACATTCATTTGGGCGGCTTTGATGAGCATTTCGCTGGTCAGACGGCCGGTGGTGTAAAAAACCAGGTCGGTGGGCACGGTGCCTTCGGGCTGCAGCCAGAGCCAGCCGGCCAGGGTGTCGATGGCGTTGTGGCGGCCTACGTCTTCGGTGAATTTGAGCAGGTGGTCGTTGCTTGCAAGGCCATTTTCAAAGCCGCCAAACAGCGCACAGCCATGCACCGAACCGGCTGTTTTGTAGATGCTGGGCAGCAGGCGAATGGTGTTGACCACGCCATACAGCGCGGCCTGGGTGATCCGGGTGGGCGGCAACTGCAGTTGGGCCACTTCGTCCAACAAACTGCCAAACACGCTGCCCTGGCCGCAGCCGGTGGTGACCACGCGTTGGCAGGTGCGGGCTTCGATGTTGTGAATGCCTGCCCGGGTGGCCACTGCGGCTGCGCCCACGTCCCAATCGACGGTGATGGATTCAATGTCGTCCACCGACTGCACGAGGCGCTGGTTGCGCAAGTAGCCCAGCGCCAGCCATTCAGGGTGGACGCCCAGGGTCATCAAGGTGACGAGTTCGCGTTTGTCGACGTAAAGGGTGAGCGCCCGCTCGGCGGGAATGTGCAGCGTGTCGGCGGTGCCGTGCTCGTTGACCACGGAGATGGCGTGGGTCAATGGGGCTTGCGCTTGGGTGAGGCGGGGCAGCATGCAGAGCCAGATTCAGAACACTATGTTTTTGATAGCTGTTTGAGCAGTATTCATATGGGCTGAGCGCCTTTTAAACCACATAGACAACTGCTTCGCTGGCCTGGCAGATCCCCTTGCCCCCTCTATCCTTGTGGAGAGAGCCGGGGTGAGGGCCATGGCGGATGACAGAGGTTTTATGTGAAGCAACTGCCCTCACCCCAACCCTCTTCCGCAGGCGGGAGAGAGAGCAAGACAGGCTGTCCACCGTCGTTCGAATATCGACCCAAAAGTCATCTGTCATCCAAGGCCGCAGGCCAAGTCATCTGTCATCCCGGCGCCAAGCCATCCAGTACATAGTTCTGTGGCCCGCGGCTGGCGATCTTGATCGCCCCTATCTGGTTGCCGAGCGCAGCACAACGCGCCAGCGGCCAATCCTGCTCCAGGCCGTGCAGCAGCGCGCCGCGCCAGGCGTCGCCGCAGCCGGTGGGGTCAACCACTTCGATGGCTTTGACCGGAGCCACATGCGTGCGGTCACCGCCGACCCACACCTCGCAACCCTCGTGGCCCAAAGTGACGACCAGGCCGTGCACGCGCTGGGAAATGTCGGCACACGACAGGCCGGTGCGCTCGCACAGCATCTTGCCTTCGTAGTCGTTGACCGTGACCCAACTGGCCTGGTCGATGAAGCGGATCAACTCGTCGCCGTTGAACATGGGCAGGCCCTGTCCGGGGTCAAACACGAAGGGAATGCCAGCGGCTTTGAACTGTTGGGCGTGCTGCAGCATCGCGTCGCGCCCGTCGGGCGAAATGATGCCGATACGGATGTCTGGTCTGGCGGCAATGGTGTTGATGTGCGCCTGCATCATCGCGCCAGGGTGAAATGCAGTGATCTGGTTGTTGTCGCGGTCCGTCATGATCATGGCTTGCGCGGTGTAGGCGTCAGCGACCTGGCGCACAAATTCGGTGCTGATGCCTTGCGTTTTCAAGCGTGCCAGGTAGTCAGCGCCGTCGCTGCCCAGCGTGGCCATGGGCAGGGGTGTGCCACCCAGCAATTTCAGGGCGTACGCGATGTTGCCCGCACAGCCGCCAAAGTCGCGCCGCAGGTCGGGCACCAGGAACGAGGCGTTCAGGATGTGCAGCTGGTCAGGCAATATTTGCTCGGCAAAGCGGCCTGGGAAATTCATGATGGTGTCGAAGGCAAAAGAACCGCAAATCAAGGCTGGCATGGTGGGTGGTAAATGAAGTTAAGGGCAGAAATTAAGGGTAGAAGGCCAGCACGCGGTAGCCCGCAATGCGCGAACTGTCCGGTGCGGTTTCGGGGGTTGCACCGTCTGCCGCCACGCTGATGACTTGCGTGTTGCTCCAGATTCCACCTGCATCGATCACAGCGGTTTTGGAGCCCAGGTCTGCCGGCTGCAACACGCGGCGCAGCACGGGCTGGTCTTGTGCGTCTGTCAGTGTCAATTCCACCGACGGCATCGCAAGCGGCAAGGCCGACTGATTTTTTAGCGACAGGCTAAGTCGGTAGCTGCCGCCTTGCATCTTGTTGAAACTGGAACTGTCGATGACGATGGATTCAATCTGCTGTAGCGGGCTCACCGTGCATCGCAAGTGCTCGCACATCTGCACCAGCCAGGGGCGGGTTTGCGGGTACAGCGCGGCCAGCCGGTTGCGCTCGTGGTGTGCCACTTGCAGAGCCCAGGCGGCCAGCGCCACCAATAGCAGCGCGCTCAGCACCAGCCGAACCCCGCTGCGACGCCAGAAAGCTTGGCGGCGCGCGGCGCGCACGAACGACACGGGCGGCTCCAGCGGCTCCACGGCATGTCGCTCAGCCGCAGATTCGTGCGAAACCGATGACTCGGGTGAGTCGTAAAAGCGTGAATGTAATTCGAACGGCTCCGAATCGGGGGTTGAAGCATTGGCTGCAACCGGCTTGGCGGAGGATCTCCAGATAGGCCGAGGTTCAACAGGGCGCTGCGCTACCACCAGCTCGGTGCGGGGCAAATCGGGTAGGGGCTTGTTGAGCAAGGCGTCCACCTGGCTGGTACCGCCGCCAACCGGGCTGAAGGTGTCAGAGGCGCCCAAGATGCCAGCGATTTCAGTGGGCTCGGCTGATTCAACCACCGCAGACGGCACCAACGCAGGCTCTGTTCCGGCGTCGTCTGGCACAGCAGGCGGCTGCGCGGCGGACAAAATGCCGCTGCTCAATGCACGCGGCTGCAGGTTGGCTGCGGCGTCAAACACCTCACTGCAATGCCCGCAGCGCACCCAACCATGCGAAATGCGCAGCTGATCCGGCACGACCTTGAACATCGTGCTGCACGCGGGGCAACCGGTGACCAGGCTCATACGGTGTGGCGCGCCGTCATCAATGTGCCGCGCGCCGGGCTGTCATGAGGATCCAGCCCTCCTGGCTGTCGGCCACTTGCAGCTGCAGGTAGGGCGCGTAGGCTGCTTTCAACTCATCGGCCTGGCGCTCCAGAATGCCCGCCAGCACCAGCGCCCCACCCGCGATAACGTGGTGACATAGCAATGGGGCTAATACCTTGAGTGGCGAAGCCAGGATGTTGGCCAGCACCAGCCCGTAGCCACCAAAGTTCGGCGTTGGCAATTGGGAAGGTTGTCCCACGATGGCCAGCCCCACCTGATTGGCCTGCGCGTTGGCCAGTGTGGCCGTCACAGCCGCCTCGTCAATATCGACTGCGTCCACGTGCGCTGCGCCGTATTTAGCGGCGCCAATGGCCAGAATGCCCGAGCCACAGCCGTAGTCCAGCACCCGCTGACCCAGGCAGCCGTTCTGCGCAATCCAGCGCAGGCACATGCGCGTGGTGGGATGGGTGCCAGTTCCAAAGGCCAGGCCCGGGTCCAGGCGAATGATGCGACGCGCCTGCGCGGGGGGCTCGTGCCAGGTGGGAACAATCCAGAAATCGGGCGTGATTTCCACCGGCGCAAACTGGCTTTGCGTCAACCGCACCCAGTCCTGATCGGGCAACTGCGTGATGCCCAAACGCTCGCAGTCGACAAAAAAATCTTGCAGCTCCAGCAACGCTGCCGCTTCGAGCGCCTGCAGATCGGTGTCAAACAAAGCCAGCACCCGCGAGCGCTGCCAGCCCGCTTTGGGCGGCGGCATGCCGGGCTCGCCAAACAGCGCCTGCTCAGCCTCGGTATGCGCATCAGCGTCTTCGACCGACACCGACAGCGCGTAAAGTGCCACCAGCGCATCGCTGATAGCTTCAACACTGTCCTCGGGACACAGCAGGCTTAGTTCATACATATGAGTAATGAGCAATCCGCCATACCCGCACAGGCGGGGAATCCACCGCAGAGCGCCTGGCAGACAGTCAGCTTCGGAGTCTTCACGCCTGGATTCCCGCCTGTGCGGGAATGAAGAGCGTTTGGGGTTCTTGCGTATGTGCGAATCATTCGGGATTCTTTCAGCGTCTTCTGCGTAGTTTCTGCGACTTCTGCGTCCTGTCCCCGCATTCGAGGGCAAGCGTACGGGTTCAGCGCTTGTGTTGCGACAACCACTCTTCCAGGTAGTGAATGTTGGTGCCGCCGTCCATGAATTTGGCGTCGACCATCAACTCGCGGTGCAAGGCGATGTTGGTACTGATGCCTTCCAACACGGTTTCGGCCAGCGCGCCGCGCATACGGGCCAGGGCCTGCTCGCGGGTGTCGCCGTGCACGATGAGTTTGCCAATCATGGAGTCGTAATTGGGCGGCACAAAATAGTTGGTGTAGATGTGCGAGTCCACCCGCACGCCAGGGCCGCCCGGGGCGTGCCACGTGGTGATACGGCCCGGCGACGGCGTGAATTTGTACGGGTCTTCGGCGTTCAGGCGGCACTCGATGGCGTGGCCCCGAATCACGATGTCGCGCTGTGTGAAGGGCAGTTTTTCTCCCGCGGCCACCATGATCTGGGTTTTTACGATGTCAATACCCGTCACCATTTCGGTCACCGGGTGCTCCACCTGCACGCGGGTGTTCATCTCGATAAAGTAAAACTCGCCGTTCTCATACAAAAACTCAAACGTGCCCGCACCCCGGTAGCCAATTTTTTTGCACGCCGCCACACAGCGCTCGCCGATACGGTCGATCACCTTGCGCAAGATGCCGGGCGCGGGAGCTTCTTCAATCACTTTTTGGTGGCGCCGTTGCATGGAGCAATCGCGCTCACCCAAATACACCGCGTTTTTAAAGGTATCGGCCAGGATCTGAATTTCCACATGGCGCGGGTTTTGCAAAAACTTTTCCAGATACACCGCCGAGTTGCCAAAAGCCGCGCCAGCCTCGGCCTTGGTCATTTGTACTGCATTAATCAACGCCGCCTCGGTGTGCACCACCCGCATGCCCCGCCCACCGCCGCCGCCAGCGGCCTTGATGATGACCGGGTAGCCGACCGACTTGGCGATGCGGCGCACCTCCACCGGGTTGTCGGGCAGCTCGCCTTCCGAGCCCGGCACGCAGGGCACACCGGCGCGAATCATGGCCTGCTTGGCCGACACCTTGTCGCCCATGATGCGGATGGACTCTGGCGTGGGGCCGATGAACTGAAAGCCACTCTGCTCCACACGCTCCGCAAAGTCAGCGTTCTCGCTCAAAAAGCCGTAGCCGGGGTGAATGGCCTCGGCGTCGGTCACTTCTGCGGCCGAAATCAACGCGGGCATGTGCAGATAGCTCTGGCCTGAGGGTGCAGGGCCGATACACACAGCTTCTTCGGCCAATTTCACGTATTTGGCTTCGCGGTCTGCCTCGGAATACACCATGACAGCTTTGACGCCCAATTCCCGGCAGGCGCGCTGGATGCGCAGTGCGATTTCGCCTCGGTTGGCTACCAGTATTTTTTTAAACATCGGTACGGGTCGTTCAAGTCGCTGCGCGGTCGTCGATCACAAACAGCGGCTGGCCGTATTCGACTGCTTGCCCGTTTTCGCCCAGGATGTGGGTGATGACGCCGCTCTTGTCGGCTTCAATTTCATTGAGAATTTTCATGGCTTCCACGATGCAGATCGTCTCGCCTTGCTTGATCTGGCTACCAATTTCGACAAACGGTGCCGAGCCAGGACTGGATGAACGGTAAAACGTGCCCACCATCGGTGACTTGACAACGTGACCCGCCGGTGCGTCGGCGACCACGGG
>JAYUXO010000321.1:0-8354 GCA_043753505.1 Comamonadaceae bacterium | reverse complement strand
GAAAAAGCTTTTTCCTGCAAGATCTTTTGCAAAAAGTGGTGTTTCCGGAACACTTTATTGCTGGGCGCAATGTCGCGGCCGAGCGTCGGCTGCGCTTGATATTGATTGGCGGCCTGGCTGCGTGCGCGCTGCTGTTTGTGGGAGCCAACATCGCCTGGTCACCTTTTGTCAGCTACGGCAACAACAGTGCTTACGTCACCGAAGTGGGCACCAAAGCGCAGGCCTTACGCACGACGGTAGAGACCATTCCAGCAGCCGTGACCGAAGACGCGCCCGCCCTGCTGACCGTGCTCAACCAGGCCCGCAGTGTCGCAGTGAGCGAAAAGTTTGATTTCAATAACGTGCCCTGGGGCTACGGTTACGGCCTGTACCAGGGCGACAAGCTGGATACGGCGGGCCAGATTGCCTACAGTCGCTTGCTGGAAGAAGCCTTTTTGCCCCGGGTGGCTACGCGGCTTGAATCGTTGCTGCGCGCCTCGCCACCGGGCAATTCCGACTACCTCTACCAGGCGCTGAAGGCGTATTTGATGCTCGGCGGCGCAGGCCCTTTCAGCGCTGATGCGCTGAAACTGTGGATACAGGCCGACTGGAACCGCAGCCTGCCCACCGCCACGGTGGAGCAGCGCAAACAACTCGATGACCACCTGAACGCGCTGATGCAGGGCAAGGTGGTGATATCGCCTTTCCCGCTGGACAAAGAGTTGGTGAAAAACGCACGCGAAGTGCTCAACCAGCAACCACCGGCCAACCGCACTTACAGCCGTATCAAGTCGCGCCTGCTGACATCGGGTGAGCCACCCGAATTCACCATTGCCCGCGTGGCCGGGCTGGAAGCGCCCAATGTGCTGGTGCGTGCCAGCAAGCAGCCGCTGAATGCCGGCATTCCAGGCCTGTTTACCTCAGCGGGCTACCCCAAGTTCCAGAAAGAACTGGCGTTGGCCATGGCCGACATGGGCCTGGAGGACGCCTGGGTACTGGGCCGCGTGGCACCCACCACCAAACCGGTGGTGCCCAACCCGCTGGAGTTGGCCCAGCAGTCCCAGCAGGTTACCCGCCTGTACCTCACCGAATACGCCAAGCTGTGGCAGGAGTATTTGAACGACGTGCGCCTGATTGGCCGCAACAGCTTGTCGGACACGATTGCCGTGACCCGCATCCTGGCCAGCGCGGAATCGCCCTTGCTGCTGCTGGCACGCGCTGCCGCCAAAGAAACCACCTTGATCCGTACCGACACGGGCGGCTCCACCAAGGTAGACCAAGCCTTGAGCTCAATCGAAAGGGCCAAACAGGAAGTGACCGCTGCGATGGGTCTGGCGGGCGGTTTGAATGCCACCACGGGGCTGGACGACAAGATTGAGATGATCGTGCAGGGCCCTTTTTCCAGCTTGCACGCCATGACCAAAGGCGCGCCTGGCACAGCGCCTATTGACGGCCTGGCCAAGGTGCTGGACGACTACCTGGCCAGCCTGGTGGCCGCAGAAAGCGCGATTCGCGGCGGCACCATTCCCCGCACACAGGACGCCGAAAACCGCATCAAATCGGAAGCGGCGCGCATGCCGCAACCCGTGCGCAATGTGCTGGAAGCCCTGCTGAGCCAGGCCACGGTACAAATTTCGGGTGGCACCCGTGCCAGTGCGGCTGCGGGCGTCAAGGGCGGTGTGGGCCAGACCTGCGGCGCGGTGATTGCGGGGCGCTACCCCGTGTCACGCGCCTCGGCACAAGACATTCAAACCAACGACTTTGCCCAGGTGTTTGCGCCGGGCGGGCTGATGGACGAGACCTTCCAGAAAAATTTGGCCCCGTTTGTCGACACCTCGCGCCCGACCTGGGCACCGCGACCGGGCCCCGAAGGCGCGGCGGCGGGCTCGGCGGGCGATCTGGCGCAATTTCAGCGCGCCTCCGTCATTCGCGATGCTTTTTTTGCCCCTGGCAGTCGCGCCATGAAGTTTGATTTGATCGTGCGTGTGGTGTCGCTCGGCGGTGCAGAAAAAGTGGACATCGACATCGACGGCCAGGGCATCAACGCCACCGCCACCAACGACGGCTCCAAGCGCATCAGCTGGCCCGGCACGCGTGGCACCAACCAGGTTCGCCTGACGGTGGGCAAAGCCGCCCCCATCGACACCAATGGTGCCTGGGCGCTGCACCGCTTGATTGACAAAGGCCAGATACAGGGTGGCACCTCGCCTGAGCGGGTGCTGGTGAACTACAGCCTGGATGGCAAGACTGTGGGTATCGAGTTCACCGCGCAATCGGTGCGCAACCCCTTGCGTCTGTCGCAGCTGGAAGGCTTTGCGTGCCCGGGAAGGGGATAAGCCGTGGAACACAACCCAAGCTCTGTCAATGGCTCAACCGCTGGATTGGCCCCCAGCCTGGCCTGGTTTGGCAAGCTGCCAAGCGCCGGTGACTTTGTGTCGCGCCACATGCCCTACCCCATGCAGCAGTTTTGGGACCGGTGGTGTGCCGACGGCATGGATGCGCTCAAAGCGGGCAGCCAGGCCAGCGGGTTGGACGTGTGGGGCAGCACCCCGCGCTGGGCGTTTGTGCTGCCGGCTCAACCCGGCGTGCCCGCCGGCCAAATGGGGGTGGTGGCGCCGTCGTGTGACCGGGTGGGCCGTATTTTTCCTTTCGTGGTCACGGTGCCGGTGGTGCCCGATCAGCAGCACCTGTTGCTCAGCCGGGCTGGGTTGCTCGGACTGGCGTGGGCCCAGGTGGTTGCGCAGGCTCAGGAAGCGCGGATGAGCATTGAGGCAGTCGACAGCGGCTTGCACAACGCGCTGGCACACACGCTAGCCAGCGAGCCCCTGCAAGACGACGACGGCGAAACCACTTTGCCGCGCGGCATGAACCCATCGTCCCTGCCCTGGCCGCAATTGGGCATGGCATTCGATCTGCAAGGCTCCGAAAGCCTGTGGTGGAGCGTGCCACCAGCCAGCACTGGTTTCCAGTCGCGCGCGCAGCTGGGTCCCTTGAAGGCCATGCATTTTCTGAATTTGTGCCAGCGTTAGGGCACCGTAAACCGGGACGCACACCCCCGGTAATCCGTTTCAAAGCAGACTTTCGCGCTTTTTTCAGCCAAATCGACCGGTAGCCCTTGCCGATACTGCTCAAACAGCTATTGCTTTAATAGCAATTAAAGTGTGTTGGCGAGTTTGCCGCCCGCTGGGCCATACTGCCAACCCCCCAACACAACCCGACTCAAACCTGTGGAACTCTTTCTCCCGTGCGCCGCTGGCGTTGAAGACTATCTGGCCGAAGAAGTCCATCGCTTGACCGGTCTGGTTGGCCAGGATTTGCTGGTGTTTCGCGGCGGCGTGCGCTTGCAGGCCAGCTGGTTTGAGGCCATGCGCCTGAACCTGCACAGCCGCCTGGCCCAGCGCGTGCTGGTGCAGCTGTCGCACACGCCGTATCGCAACGAGAACGACCTGTATGAAGCCGCCAGCGCCGTGGCCTGGGAAATCTGGTTCACCCCGCGCCAGACCTTCAAGATCGACGTGACCGCCCAGCACAGCCCGCTGACCAGCCTGAACTTTGCCGCGCTGCGCATCAAGGACGCCGTGGCCGACCGCTTTCGCGCCAAGCGCGGCGAGCGCCCCGACGTGAACACCCAGTGGCCCGACGTGCGCATCTACGCCCACCTGACCACGGAGCACGCGACCCTGTACATCGACACCTCGGGCGAGCCGCTGTTCAAGCGCGGCTGGCGCGAGGACGTTGGCGACGCGCCCCTGAAAGAAACCCTGGCCGCCGCCATGCTGGCCGCGTGCGGCTGGACGGCGGAAGTCGCCGCGCAAGGCTTGCCGCTGTACGACCCCTGCTGCGGCAGCGGCACCATCGCCATCGAAGCCGCCCAAATCGCCTGCGGCATTGCGCCCGGATCACTGCGCCGCTTTGGCTTTGAAAAACTCCTGCCGTATCAGGCACACGTTTGGGATGCTATTAAAAACGAAGCTGCTTCAGCAGTATCTATAAGGGCTGGCGGCATAAATGGCCAAATATTCGGCAGTGATGTAGCTTTCCGCATGGTCGATTTCGCCACCCGCAACGCTGAACGCGCCGGCGTGGCCGATTGCATTGAATTCAGAGGCGGCGACGCCCTGCAACGCATGCCGCCCTGCGAGCAGCCCGGCGTGATGCTGGTCAACCCGCCGTATGGGGAGCGAATTGAGGTGGCGGGGGTGGCCGGCGCGGGGGTAGATGGCACTGCGTCCCGCCCCACGCGCAGCGGCGGCCGCCAGGTGGCTCAAACCGAACAAGGCAATGCGCTCGATGAAGCTGGCAGCAGCGAATTCTTCAGCCAGCTGGCCAGCCACTGGAAGAAGAACTACCCCAACTGGACCGCCTGGGTCCTCACCCCCGACCTGAAACTCCCCACCAAAATGCGCCTGAAAGAATCCCGCCGCGTGCCGATGTGGAACGGCCCGATTGAGTGCCGGATGTTTCGGTTTGAGATGGTCAAGGGGAGCATGAAAAGGCCGATTGATACGCCCTAGGCGTACAATTTGTGCGTGTTCACCATCGTAGAAACGCCGCTGTTCAGCAAACTGCGGCCAGCGTATTGGAATGAGGATGAGCGCGGAGCATTTGCAGCCTTCATGGCAGCCCATCCCGAATCTGGGGACGTGGTGCAAGGCACGGGCGGGGTACGCAAGGTTCGCTGGAGCCGCTCTGGCACAGGCAAATCAAGTGGCGTACGTGTCATTTACTTCGCGCGCAACGAAACGGGCGAGTTGGTGTTGTTGTTCATCTATGCCAAAGCGAATATGGATTCGTTCAAGGCAAGCACTTTGAAGGAATTGCGCGATGCCTTTGAATAAACCGTCAAAACTGGCCTCTGCCAAACCCGCCAAGCCGAACAAACCAATGACTGACACCCAACTGGCGGCTTGGGAGGCGGGGCGCGACCTGGAAGCTGAACTGCTGGAGTCGGTCCGCCAAATGAAACGTGGGCAGGTAACAGTGGTGTACTCCCCCGTCATCGCCGCCCGTCAAAACTCCCAGTTATCGCAAGCCCAATTTGCCCAACTACTCGGCGTGTCAGTTCGCACACTCCAGGGCTGGGAGCAAGGCCGCAAGCAACCCTCAGGCGCTGCTCGCACCCTGATCACACTGGCCCAACGCAATCCGAAAGCCTTGATCGATCTGGCCAAGGCCACCTGAAACTCCCCACCAAAATGCGCCTGAAAGAATCCCGCTGCGTGCCGATGTGGAACGGGCCGATTGAGTGCCGGATGTTCAGGTTTGAGATGGTTAAGGGGTCGGCGCGGGGGAAGCCGGTGCTGGTGTAGTCGCGGGTCAATCCAGGTCGAAAGTTGTGTGTAGCGATAAAGTCATACGGCCTGGGTATGTTGTGGCCACGTAGTGTCGAAAACCAAAAAGCGGAGGAAGCAGATGAAAAATTCAATTTGGCGGTGGTTGCTTGCTATTTGCCTCGTGCTAGCCCATGCACCGGCAGCATTGGCTCAAAGTGTCATTTGGTATGGCGGTGGATCTGGCATCTACGCATACTACGGACCAGATGCCATCGCGGCCTGCAGAGCTTACGCAAAGACATACGCTGCTGCTGGTGGTCCTAAGATCACGATTACAAAGGTAGTGTTTGGAAGCGATCGCACCACAATTACGTGCTACGGAACCAGCCGCGACTATGGCCCGACAGAAGTGCCAATGGTAGGGCTATCCGGAGCAGCCCAACCATCCCAAGCCCTACCTCCACCACCCCCCGCCCCGCCCCCACCCGTTACT
Organism: Comamonadaceae bacterium; assembly: GCA_043753505.1. Classification (GTDB taxonomy): domain Bacteria; phylum Pseudomonadota; class Gammaproteobacteria; order Burkholderiales; family Burkholderiaceae_C; genus JAAFIW01. The sequence goes on along the minus strand of JAYUXO010000321.1, from coordinate 2,609 downwards.
TGCAACGCCGCCACCAGCTGCTGTACGTCCGGCAACCAAACACCCAACCCCATCATTCCGTCTACCGGCGAAAAGATCAAGCACGACACCGACTACTCCGACGCCAGCCCGCACGGCCTGAGCTTCAGCCGTTACTACCGCACCCGCTGGGGCACATTCACGCCCGGCGCAGGCTTGGGTGACTACTGGAACCACAGCTTCGCGATACAGCTGGCGGGCATTGACGACAGCAACCGCACCCTGCAACTGGCCGACGGCAGCGAACGTCGGTTCAGCCGCACCAGCACCACCGCTACCTGGGCAGACCTGGATGGCAAAGACTCGCTGGTGGAAACCGGAACCACCACGCTTTACGTGAGCGCCTCCGACAACAGCACCTGGACATTTACCGCCGCCGAGGCCAACGGCGTGCCAGCCGGCAAGCTGCTCGGCGTGGCCCAGCGCAACGGTTGGGTTCGCTCTTTTTCTTATAGCACCTCCAGCACACTCAGCGCCACCGCCACGCTACCCGGCCTGCTCACCGGCGTGACCAACCAGTTTGGCCGAAGCTTAAGCCTGCGCTACAACGCCACCGGCCAGCTCACTGGCATCACCGCGCCCGATGGGCAGGTGTTTGCCTATCAGTACACCGGCGTGAACTTGACCGCTGTCACCTCCAACCCCGGCACCTCGGCCAGTGCCACGGTGCAGTATTTGTATGAGCTGCCCTCGCGCCCCCGTTTCCTCACAGGCGTGATCGACGCCAACAACAACCGCTACGCCACCTACCGATACGACAACGACGGCCGCGCGATCAGCTCCGAGCTGGCCGGCGGTGCCGAAAAGTACCAGGTGAGCTACGGCGCCAACCTGGACAGCCCCACCATTGGCTACAACACCAACGCATCGGTAACAGACCCGCTGAACAGCTCACGGTCGTTCACCTACAGCAACGTCTCCGGCCAACTCGCCGTCACCGGGGCCAACACCCCCAGCAACGGCCAGATGCCCGGCAAAGACGCCGCCAGCCGCGTGCAAAACAGCATGGGCCTGCTCGACTCCGAGACCGACTACCTGGGCGTGCAAACCCAATACACCTGGGACACCACGCGCCGCCTGCCCCTGTCCACCACCCAGGCGCAAGGCCGCCCCGAGGCCAAAACCACCGACACGCAATGGCACCCCACGCTGCAACTGCCCGTGCTCGTCACCGAGCGGGCCGCAGGCGCAGCCGTGCCCTTGCGCAGCACCGCCTACACCTACGACAGCCGGGGCAACAAGCTCAGCGAAGCGGTTAACGACACGGCCACAGGCATCACCCGCACCCGCACCTGGGCCTACAACACCCTGAGCCTGGTGATCTCCGAGACCGCGCCCAACGGTGCCACCACCACCTACAGCTACAACAGCGCAGGCAACCCGGCCACCGTGCGCAACGCCCTGGGCCACACCACCACTTATGCCTACGACAGCGCAGGCCGCGTCACGCTGATGACCGCGCCCACCGGCATGGCCACCGCCTACACCTACGACCTGCGCGGGCGCCTGCTCACGCAAACCCAAAGCGCGGGCACCGGCACGGCCACCACGGCCCTGGTGACCACCTACGCCTACACCCCCGCAGGCCAACTGGCCGCCACCACCTTGCCCAGCGGCCACGCCATCAGCTACACCTACGACGCGGCCCAGCGCTTGGTAGGTTGGCAAGACAACCGGGGCGCAAGCGGCGTCTACACGCTAGACGCCATGGGCAACCGCACGGTAGAGCAGGTCAAAAACTCCGCAGGCCAAGTCATCTGGCAACTGGCCCGCAGCATCAACGCCCTAAACCGCGTAGCGTCCGAAACCGTCGGCGCAGCCGCAGGCACCGTCAACAACAACCAGCAAATCACCTACGGCTTTGATGCCAATGCCAGCGTCACGTCCGAGACCAACGCCCTGTCGCAAACCACCCAGTACGGCCTGGACGGCCTGAAGCGCCTGACCGCGATTACCGACGCAGCCAACGCCACCGCCAACCTGGCCTACAACGCGCTGGACGCCGTGACCACCGCCACCGACTTCAAAGGCGCAGCCACCCAGACCCCGCGTGACGTCCTGGGCAACGCCACCAGCACCACCAGCGCTGATGCCGGTGCCCTCAGCGCTCAGTACGATGCCCTGGGCCTGCCTAAACAACTGATAGACGCCCTGGGCCAGGCCACCACCATCACCCGGGATGCGCTGGGCCGCCCGACCCAAATCACCCAGGCCGATGGCCGCAGCACCACGCTGCGCTACGACCTGACAGGCTCTACCTTCAACGCCAGCGGCTTTCCCAACGCCAGCAAGGGTGCCTTGAGCGAGATAGCCGACACCACCGACATCACCCAGTACCAGCGCGACGGCTTTGGCCGCGTGATCCGCAAAACCCAGCAGCTCACGCCGTTCACCGCCATCGGCGGCGTGAGCGCCGCTCCCAAGCGTAGCGTGCAGTACGCCTATGTGACGGCCACTGCGGCAGTCTCCGTCCCCGGTGCGGGCCAACTCAGCCGCCTGACCTACCCCAACAACAACCAGCTGAACTACCTGTACACCCCCGCAGGCCAGATCAGCCAGCTGAACTGGGGCAGCAACCCGCTGCTGTCCAG
>JAYUXO010000320.1:0-8360 GCA_043753505.1 Comamonadaceae bacterium | reverse complement strand
AGTTTCCATGCTGTTTTTCCCAATCTTTAACCAGACCCATTAAAGGAGTCCAACATGCTTCGAAGAATCGCGTTAATCGCCAGTGGTTTAGTTGCCGCTGCGTTTATCTCTGGCTGTGGCGGCGACGACGACCACCCAGCTACGCCTGCACCCATAGCAACAACGCCTGACATCGTGCAGCTAGCACAAGCCACGCCTGAATTAAGCATTCTGGTTGAGGCAGTCATAGCGGCTGGCTTGGTCGACACGTTGAAAGCAGCAGGCCCCTTTACCGTTTTTGCCCCCACCAATGCTGCGTTTGCCGCTTTGTTGACCGAACTGGGCATCACCAAGGAAGCTTTGCTGGCCAACAAACCGCTGCTCACAACAGTTTTGACATACCACGTGCTGCCTGCCAAAGTTGAGAAGGCGGGCATCCCGGCTGGCAAACCCATCACAACGGTCCAAGGCAGCATTTTCAAGATTGATGCGAACAACAACGTGTTCACCATCACCGATGGCCGCAACCGGGCTTCACGCATCATCGCCACCGATATCCAGGCTAAGAACGGCGTCGTGCACACCATCGACAAAGTGATCCTGCCCGCCGACAAAACTATTTTGCAGACCGCAGTGGCCCTGCCCCAGTTCAGCGTGCTCGTTGAAGCCGTCACCGCTGCGGGCCTGACGACGACGCTATCGGGCACGGGCAACTTCACCGTGTTTGCGCCGACAAACGATGCGTTTACGGCACTGCTGGCTGAGTTGAACATCACCAAAGCAGCGTTGCTGGCTGACAGAGCTTTGTTGACCCGCGTGTTGACTTACCACGTGTTGCCTACCCGCGTGCTGAAGGCCGAGGTGCCTACCAATGTGCCGATTGCCACGGTGCAAGGCGACACCCTGCGCATCAGTCCCGCGTTGGTGATTACAGATCAGCGCACCCGCACCGCCAACATCACGGGCACCGATGTGTTGGCCACCAACGGTGTGATTCACGTGATTGACAAGGTCATCTTGCCCACCCCGGCACCTGCGCCTGTATTGCCTGATCTGGTCGCATTAGCGCAAAGCAACCCGAACCTGAGCATCCTGGTTGAAGCCGTGGTGGCCGCTGGTTTGGTAGACACCCTCAAAGCTGCTGGTCCTTTCACCGTGTTCGCGCCCACAAACGCCGCGTTTGCCGAGCTGCTGGCGGAGCTGGGCATCACCAAGGAAGCTTTGCTGGCCAACAAGGCACTGTTAACCACTGTACTGACTTACCACGTGTTGCCTGCCAAAGTGGAAAAAGCCGGTATTCCGGCTGGCAAAGCCATCAAGACCGTGCAAGGCGGCATTTTCAAGATTGAAAGCCTGTTCGATGTGTTGACGATCACCGACGGACGCAACCGCAAGTCGGCCATCACGGCCACAGACATTCAAGCGAAAAACGGTGTTGTGCACACGGTGAACAAAGTGTTGTTGCCTGCAGACCGCAACATTGTGCAAACAGCACAATCACTGTCGCAATTCACGATCCTGGTAGAAGCTGTGGTGGCCGCTGATCTGGTCACAACACTGTCTGGCACAACCCAGTTCACTGTGTTCGCCCCCACGAATGAAGCTTTCGTTGCGCTGCTGACGGAGCTGGGCATCACCAAAGCGGCCTTGCTGGCTGACAAGGCCTTGCTCACCAAAGTGTTGACATACCACGTGCTGACTGGTGCGGTGGTGAAAGCCGACGTGCCAACCAATGTCAACATCGTTACGGTTCAGGGTGATACGTTGCGCATTGACCCCGCATTCATCATCACCGACCAGCGCGCCCGTACCTCCAAAATCACGGCGACCGATATTTTCAACACCAACGGCATCATTCACGTGGTCGACAAAGTGATCTTGCCCAGGCCTTGATGTACGCGCCCCACGGCGCAGATGACAAATGAAAGGGACGGGTTGGCTACGGCTGATCCGTCCCGTTTGCTTTTGGCGGGCTACAAGCGCACCGGAATGCCGCGCGAGTGCATGTGCGACTTGGCTTGGCCAACGGTAAATTCGCCGTAATGAAAAATGCTGGCGGCCAGCACCGCATCGGCACCGCCTTTTTGAATGCCATCGGCCAGATGATCCAGGTTGCCCACACCACCGGAGGCAATCACCGGCACGCTCACTGCGTCACTGACAGCACGCGTCAGCTCCAGATCAAAACCGATCTTCGTGCCGTCGCGGTCCATGCTGGTCAGCAGAATTTCGCCAGCGCCGCGCAGTACCATTTCCATGGCCCAAGCCACCGCGTCGAGGCCGGTGTTTTTGCGCCCGCCGTGGCTGTACACGTCCCAACCGGGGCCCTTAAATTGCGCGTCTTGCGCAGAGCGTTTTTTCGCATCAATGGCCACCACGATGCACTGCGCGCCGTATTTGGCGGAGGCATCGACAATGACTTGTGGGTCGGCAATGGCCGCTGAATTGAAGCTGGTTTTATCGGCCCCAGCGTTCAGCAGCCGTCGCACATCGGCCACGGTGCGCACGCCGCCTCCCACAGTCAGTGGAATGAAGACTTGTGACGCCACGGCTTCAATGATGGGCAAGATCAAATCGCGTTCGTCACTGGTGGCGGTGATGTCTAGAAACGTCAATTCGTCAGCGCCCTGTTCGTTGTAGCGCGCGGCGATTTCAACGGGATCACCAGCATCGCGCAGCTCAAGGAAATTCACGCCTTTGACAACGCGGCCACCGGTCACGTCCAGGCAGGGGATGATGCGTTTGGCGAGCAAATATTCTTTCGTTAGGGCTTTCGCTCAGCCGTTCAAGGCATCAGCCCGTGCCTGTGCAGCGGCAAAGTCCAGGTCACCGCTGTAAATCGCGCGGCCACAAATCACGCCTTCCACACCTTCAGATTCAACCGCGCACAGCTGCTCGATATCAGCCATGTTGGACAACCCGCCTGAAGCGATCACTGGAATGGTCAGCGACTGCGCCAGCTTGACAGTGGCATCGATGTTGATGCCGCTGAGCATGCCGTCGCGGCCAATGTCGGTGTAGATGATGGATTCAACACCCCAATCTTCAAATTTTTTAGCCAGGTCCACCACTTCGTAGCCGGTCAACTTGCTCCAGCCGTCGGTGGCGACTTTGCCGTCTTTGGCATCCAGGCCCACGATGATGTGGCCGCCGAATGCGGCGCAAGCGTCTTTCAGAAAACCAGGGTTTTTCACGGCGGCGGTGCCGATGATCACGTAGCGCAGACCGCCATCAATGTATTTTTCAATCGTGTCCAGGTCGCGAATGCCGCCACCTAGTTGCACAGGAATGTCGTCACCCACCGCACTCAAAATGGACTTGATAGCCGCAAAGTTTTGCGGCTTGCCAGCAAACGCGCCGTTCAAATCAACCAGGTGTAGACGGCGCGCGCCTTTAGCCAGCCAACTGGTGGCCATCGCAGCCGGGTCTTCGCCAAAAGTAGTGGACTGGGCCATATCACCTTGTTTGAGGCGCACACAGTGACCGTCTTTCAGGTCAATCGCGGGGATGAGAAGCATGGGTCAGGGGCTGGGATAGGGCTTGGGAGACAGGAGATCATTTCATTTCCAAATCATCGCTGCGAATCGTTGCTGTGGTGGGCGCAACGACGAGGACAGTGCTTCAGCACGGCAAGAAGAGGCAACGACCTACAGCGATGGTTTGGGAATGAAATCAGACGGTCCAGTTGAGGAAGTTTCGATACAGGGCAAGGCCTTGGTCCGCACTTTTCTCGGGGTGGAATTGCGTGGCGAAAATGTTATCGCGTGCAACCGCTGCCGTAAAGCGGCCGCCATAGTCCGCCAGGCCCACGCTGTGGCGCGCATCAGACGGTCGGACGTAGTAGCTGTGCACAAAATAGAAATAGCTGCCGTCGGGTACGTTGCCAAATACCGGGTGGTGGTGGTCGCCACGCCACACCCGGTTCCAGCCCATTTGCGGCACCTTATAGCGGCTGCCGTCAGCCTGCAGTTGGCCGCCCAGGTCAAATTTGACGACTCGCCCGCCAATCAAGCCCAGACCCGGTGTGTCACCTTCATCGCTGGCGTCCAACAGCATTTGCATGCCCACGCACACACCAAACAGTGGGACTCGGGTAGCGCCGCGCAACACGGCTTCCTGCAAACCTGATTCGCGCAACTCGCGCATGCAGTCGGGCATGGCACCCTGCCCTGGCAGGACGATTCGGCTGGCAGCATTCACTGCTTGCGGCTCGTTGGTAATGACCACATTCCACCCCGTGTCCTGCGCGGCGGCTTTCACGGCCTGCGCCACGGAGCGCAAGTTGCCCATGCCGTAGTCCACCACGGCTACTGTCTTATTCACTATTGAATTCATAGCTGTTTGAGCAGTATTTACAAGGGCTGATAGCCGATTTGGCTTAAAAACATCACAGCGAGCCTTTGGTGGAGGCAATGATGCCCGGCGCACGCAGGTCAATCTCCAGCGCCATGCGCAGCGCCCGCGCGAAGGCCTTGAACACGGTTTCGCACTGGTGGTGGGCGTTGTCACCACGCAGGTTGTCGATGTGCAGGCTTACACCGGCATGGTTCACGAAGCCCTGAAAAAACTCATAGGTCAGTTGCGTGTCAAAGCCGCCCACCATGCCGCTGGTAAATGGCACGTGCATAACCAGCCCAGGGCGACCCGAAAAGTCAATCACCACGCGGCTGAGCGCTTCGTCCAGCGGCACGTAAGCATGGCCGTAGCGGCGCAGGCCTTTTTTGTCGCCCACCGCCTGCGCCATGGCTTGGCCCAGCGTAATGCCCACATCTTCCACGGTGTGATGGCCATCAATGTGCAAATCGCCTTGGGCGGCAATGTCCAGATCAATCAAGCCGTGACGTGCAATCTGGTCCAGCATGTGGTCAAAAAAACCAATGCCGGTTGACAGCTTGGCGACGCCGGTGCCGTCCAGGTTGATGGCGACGGTGATCTGGGTTTCGGCGGTATTTCGGGCGACGTTGGCGGTGCGTGGGGTCATAAAGATGCTCGCAGGGCTGCCAGCAGTTGTTGATTTTCAGCCGCGGTACCCACGGTCAGGCGCAGGCAATTAGCCAGCAACGGATGCATTTTAGAAATGTTCTTGACCAGCACGCCGCGGGCTTTCAAACCGTTAAAGGCCTTGGCGGCGTCTGTCACGCGCAGCAGGATCATGTTGGCGTCGCTGCGGTAGGGCCTCACACCAGGCATCTCACCAAGCGCTTCAAAAACGATAGCGCGTTGAGCAATGATTTCATGGGCTTGACGACTAAACGTCTCTGAATGCTCCAACGCGAACAACGCGCATTCATAGTTGAGCACGCTGATGTTGTAGGGCGGGCGTACCTTGTCAATTTCACCGATCAGCGCCCGGGGCCCCAGCAGGTAGCCCAAGCGCACCCCGGCCAGACCAAACTTGCTCATCGTGCGCATCAGCAGCACATGGCTGTGGCGGGCGATGCGGTCGATGTAGCTGCTGGATGCGAAAGGCTGATACGCCTCATCCATCACCACCAGCCCGCCCTGCTCTGCCTGCGCCGCGACGATTTTTTCAATTACCGCGTCGTCCCACAAATTGGCTGTGGGGTTGTTGGGGTAGGCCAGGTAAACGATAGCGGGTTTGTGCTGGGCGATTGCTGCCAGCATGGCGGGTTCGTCCAGCTCGAAGTCTGCCGTCAAGTCCACGCCCACAAACTGCAGCCCCTGCAATTGCGCACTCATTGCATACATCACAAAGCCGGGCACAGGTGCAAGAATCGTTGCGCCCGGCAGATCACAGGCCATGGCCAACAGCGAGATTAATTCATCCGAGCCATTGCCCAGCATGATGTCAAATCCGGCTGGCATCTGCGCGTGTGCGGCCAACGCGGCACGCAAGTCGTCTACCCGGCTTGTCGGGTAGCGATTTAGCGCCACGGCACCCAGGCGCGCGCCCAGCTCGGCTTGCAAGGTCTCTGGCAACCGGTGCGGGTTTTCCATCGCGTCCAGTTTGACCATGCCGGTTGAGTCCTGCACGGCATATGCGTGCATGGACTGGATGTCGCGGCGGATGCGGGTTTCAACCAGCGCCTCGTTGGAAACAGTCATGGTTTGGACTCCAAGGTAGTTAAATCGACAGGCGAGAGCTTGAACGGGTTGAGCAGTTGCACGGTTTCAAATCGCTGCAGGTGCTGCATGTCTTCGCTGAGCACATAACTGCAACCTTGCTGCTGGGCTGACGAAATGATCAAGGCATCCCAGTAGCTCAGCTGGTAGCGATCTTGCAGCGCCCAGGCACCGTCTACGGTGTAAGTGTCCAGGTGCGGCGGCCGCCATTGCCGCAAACCACGCACCTGGGCGCGGGCTTGCTGCACGGGCATCACGGCTCGAAATTTTGTGATGGCGTTGTTGTAGAACTCATTGAGTACCTGGCTGCTGATGCGTCCTGACTGCTGCTCCCAGCACCATTGAACCCAGGTTCGCGCAGCGGCTTGCTTGGGCAAATCTTTTTCGTCCACCGTGTACAGCAACACGTTGGTGTCGACAAACACCAGCGCGCTCATGGTTGACGCTGATTGCGCTCGTACATTTCGTCCCGATTAAGGTAAGGGCCATCGCTGCTGCCCCACGACTCAAATTTCAGCGCGCTACGCATGGCCTGCGCATAAGCATCTTCCTGGCGCATTTTCTCTGCGAGCAACTCGCCCACCAAACGCGACACACTGGTGTTGCGTTTGGCTGCCTCGATGCGCGCCCATTCGAGGGCGGTGTCATCGACGGTAATGGTCAGATTTTTCATGCGATGAAGATAACACGAAGTTCGTGTTGCACGAAGTTCGTGCAATGAATTGGCATGCTACCGAGAAGGTGTGTCGGCTACCAGCCACCGCGCCAGCACCGCATGCAAAGTCGCTGCCTCCACGGGTTTTCTGAGCACGACGAAACCATCCTCCTCAGCCTGCAAGAGCTGCGGCGAGTTGAACTCACCGCTCATCATGCCGCCGCGCGCCTGTGGGCAGCGTGCCATCAGGGCGCGCAGCACGTCGTAGCCGCTGTCGGCGCTGCGCAGGCGCTGGTCGCAAAAAATGACCTGGGGCTCAAACCCGCGTTCGATGCAGTCCATCGCTTGCTGCGGGGTGGCAACCAGGCGTGCATCAACGTTCCACGCCTGCAGCACGCCTGCCAGCGCACGGCGCACCAAGGGGTCATCGTCAAGAATCAGACAGCGGCCGTCTAGTGCAAGTGCGTTTGCAAGCGGGTTTGCAAGTGAATTTGCAAGCGGACTGGCAAGACCTAGCGGCTTGCGCGACATGGCATCGGTTGCCACGTCAACGGGTGCTGCGGGGAGTCGAAACCAGAAGCAGGAACCTCGCCCCGGCCGTGAGCGCAGGCCATACGTCGCCCCCATCAGCTTGGCGCAGCGCACAAACACCGCAAGGCCCAGCCCTAAACCGACATTGTCCAACTGCTTGGCGTGGTCATCCCGGAAATAGGCGGAAAAAACGCGTTGCTGATCCGTTTGATGGATACCCACACCCGTATCCCACACTTCAATCAACCAGTCCTCTCCGCGTCGGCGCACACCGGCCAGCACGCCACCGGTTTCGGTGTAGCGCAGCGCGTTCTGGGTCAGGTTGAACAATGCCTGGCGTATCAACGCCGGTTGTGTGTGCACCTGCGCATGCTGGCTTGGCAAATGACAGCGCCAGGTCAAGCCACGCTGACGTGCATCACCTTGAAACAACACGCTGAGCTCGTCAAACAGATCATTCAGGGACAACGTGCTGGCGGCATCTACGCGAGTGCTCTGGATTTCAATTTTCGTGAGGTCCAGCAATGCGTTGAACATCAGGTTGATGGAGCGCACACAGCTTTGCAAGTCCACCAGCAGCGGCTTGATGTGGGGTTCTGCGCTCTGACGCACGACGCTGTCCAACAGCAGGCCCATGGCGTGAACCGGTTGCCGCAAGTCATGACTGGCCGTGCGCAGAAACTCGGTTTTGTCAGACAACGCCGCCTCTGCCTGCTCCTTGGTCACACGGTACTGCTCGGCCAGATAGGCGCTCTGCTCCTCCAGCTGAACCTGTTTGACCAGAAACTGATGCGTTGTCTGTGCGTGGCGAAAAATAATACCGCTGTACAGCAGCAACAAGGGCAGCAAAAACTGCCAATGGTGGGGAAACACCCAGTAAATCGCCGCCACTGCCACCAGCCAGCCACACACAAAAAAGCGCAGAAAAAACCCGATTACGGGTGCCAGCGCGGTGGCGCATGCCGCCGCAATGGCTGCCAACGACGCATACAGCAGCAAAGAAAAATCGAACGGTGCGGCACGGCCGATCAACAAAACCGGCGCAGCCCACACCAGCCCATAGCCCACCGGCACATCGCGTGCAAGGTTCCACCATTTGGCCACCCACAGC
>JAYUXO010000319.1:0-3405 GCA_043753505.1 Comamonadaceae bacterium | reverse complement strand
AATTCATCAACCGCAAGAGCGACGCAGCAGCCCTGGCCAGCCTGCGCCCCGCGTTTGACAAAACAGGCACCGTGACCGCGGGCAACGCCTCCGGCCTGAACGACGGTGCTGCCGCTGTGGTGGTGATGAGCGCGGCCAAAGCTGCAGCCCTGGGTTTGACACCGCTGGCCCACATCGCCGCGTTTGCCACCAGCGGCCTGGACCCCGCCACCATGGGCATGGGCCCGGTGCCCGCCTCGCGCAAGGCTCTGGCGCGCGCTGGCTGGAAGGCGCAAGACGTCGACTTGTTCGAACTCAACGAAGCCTTCGCCGCCCAGGCCTGCGCGGTGAACAAAGAGCTGGACATTGATCCGGCCAAGGTCAACGTGAACGGCGGCGCGATTGCCATTGGCCACCCGATTGGCGCGTCTGGCTGCCGCATTCTGGTCAGCCTGTTGCACGAAATGCAACGCATCGACGCCAAACGTGGCTTGGCGGCGCTTTGTATTGGCGGCGGCATGGGGGTTTCACTGGCCCTGCAACGCTGACGGTTGAACTCCCTCTCCCGCACGCGAAGCCAGACGCTTTGCCTCAAGGTGCGGGAGAGGGGGTAACTCCCCAGCAGGTATTGTTGATTTAAGGTTAAAAACGGCCTGCAGCCCTTATAAAATAAGCTCAAGCAGCTATTTAATTTATAGCATTCAAACTGTCCACACTACTCCAGAGGAAACCATCATGAGTAAAAAAGTAGCTTACGTCACCGGCGGGATGGGCGGCATCGGCACCGCCATTTGTCAGCGTTTTCACAAGGAGGGCTTTACCGTCATCGCCGGTTGCGGCCCGACCCGCGACCACGCCAAGTGGCTGGGCGAACAAACTGCACTGGGCTACAGCTTCCACGCGTCGGTCGGCAACGTCGGCGCATGGGACAGTACCGTGGAAGCCTTTACCAAAACCAAAGCCGAGCACGGCACCATCGACGTGCTGTTCAACAACGCAGGCATTACCCGCGACCGCATGTTTTTGAAAATGTCCCGCGAAGACTGGGACGCCGTGATCGAAACCAACCTGAACAGCATGTTCAACGTCACCAAGCAGGTGGTGGGCGACATGGTGGAAAAAGGCTGGGGCCGCATCATCAACATCAGCAGCGTGAACGGCGAAAAAGGCCAGGCAGGCCAGACCAACTACTCGGCGGCCAAAGCCGGCATGCATGGCTTCACCATGGCCCTGGCGCAAGAGTTGGCGAACAAGGGCGTGACCGTTAACACCGTGAGCCCCGGTTACATCGGCACCGACATGGTCAAAGCCATTCGCGCCGAAGTGCTCGACAAAATCGTCGCCACCATTCCCGTCAAACGCCTGGGCCAGCCGGAAGAGATCGCCTCCATCATCGCGTGGCTGGCATCCGATGAAGGCGGCTACTCCACCGGCGCAGACTTCTCGGTGAATGGTGGGCTGCACATGGGGTGATGGCGCTTTGCCACTGCAAAAAAGCCCCGGTCTGCGGGGCTTTTTTTATGGTTGCGCCTGCTTCGCGTCGGCAAACGCTTTGGCCAGACCCGCGGTTTCCTCACAGGTGGCACAAATGGTTTGCAAGCGCTTCAGCTGGGCTTGTGCCTTGTCTTTCTGACCGCTCTTCCAATAGGCGATACCCGAGTAATTCAGCGCGCCTTTGTGGTTGGGGTCTAGCGTCAGGGCTTTGTCATAAGCGGCAAACGCCTGGTCGTAGCGGTCCAGCCAGCGCAAGGAAAAACCCGGGTAGTTGTAGGCATCGGCGTTCTGGGGGTCTTTGGCGACCACTTTGGTGAAGCTGTCAACCGCCTGCTGCCAGGCTTTGGCATCAACGGCGGACTTGCCTGCCTTGAAATCGTCAACCTGCGCGTTGCGCACCGGGGTGGTTTCGGTGTCGGCGGCAAAGCTGGCGCTAGCGGCGACGAGGGCGGCGCCGATAGCAGAGTGTTTGAATGTGAAACGGGACATGGAAAAGCTCCTTCATCTGGGGTTGAACAGCATGCGTGAACGCCACGCATGCTTTGAAGACGAAGCTGGATGCCGATTGGATGCACAGCGCGTTGTGTACCGGAATGGTTATGCGCCTGTTGACCCGTTGCGGTGCCTCAAACGATCCGGCTCCAGAATTTCAAGTCAATGCTTTCGGGGTCAATTTTTTCCAGGTACGGAAGGCACGGTTGAGCAAAAGGGCCAGTTCCCCACTTACCACACAAGGCCCGCGCTTGCGCAACGGTCTGGGTCAACATCACGTCGGCATACAGACCCGCGCCATCACCCACAACGTAGTGGCCCAAATAGCCCGGCTCGTTCTGGTACAGCCCATCCACCATCCGGCGCACGGCCGGAATGAGCGCTGATTCCTCTGCCCCCTCGCGAAGGCGGAACAATGAAAATTCCATGCCGCCAAAGTCTCCGACCGGCAAAGCGCGGGTGCTGCGCCACAGCGCATACCCCAGCTTCGGGTGCGAATCGACTTGTAGCAAACCAAAATAAGCGGCGCAGGCGGGGCTTTGCTGGGCTGCGGCCATCGCTTCATCGGCGCTTGCACGTGATGCCCAGACCGCCAGATCGGCATAGCGACCACTGCCCAGTGACAGCAGGTCGCGGCTGATATAGCCCGCTTGCCGGTCCAGAAAGTCCTGTTGCATGGCTTGGCACGCAGCAACCAATTGCGTGGGCGTGACCCCTTCTTTGAGCGAAAACTCTGCCCATTCAGTGATTTCAGTTTGCATATCGTGAAAGAAAGTTTGTTGAACACAGATGCCAATCGTGGGCCTATTAATGTCACAAAATGTCGCTAATTGCATGGGAGTTACAACGTGAAAAAAACCGCGACCGTGGACCGGCTGCATCGTCTGGATGAGTTGTCAGCTCGTCTTTCAGACGGTGCCATGCACAGCATGTCGGTTCTGGGCGAGCAGTTGAACGTCAGTGCCCGCACCATCGCGCGAGACATTCAATTGCTGAGGACCCGTGGTTGGGCAATAGGCGGCGCAGTCGGGCCCGGCGGTGGCGTCAGCGTGACGGCGCGGTGGTCGACTGACACTACCGTGCTGCGCGAGCAGGAAGCCATTCAGGTGCTGCTGGCTTTGGCAGTCAGTCAGGCGCTGGGTCTTTCCGACAGTTTTCAGCTGGCTGGCGTACGCAGCCGGTTGGCAGCCAGCTTTGCACCTGCCGATAAAACGCGCATCGAACAGTTGCGGCGTCGCATTCGTGTGGCCACACCGGTGTCCAACGACACGCGCTCGACTCAGCGCAACGCGCAGCCAGGAACCCGTCAGACCCTGCTGCAAGGATTTTTCACGATGCAGACGCTGACCTTTTCATATATGGATGCCAAAGGGCAGCACAGCCAGAGGCAGGTGGAGCCGCACTACCTGATTTACGCCTGGCCGTTCTGGTACTTGATTG
>JAYUXO010000318.1:0-3409 GCA_043753505.1 Comamonadaceae bacterium | reverse complement strand
GCTGGCCTTGAGCCTGGCAATGGTCATGGAACGCGTGATGCCGCATCGCTCCGAATGGAACCAACACCAGGGTGACCGCGGGACCGACGGCCTGAGCTTTGCGGCGTTAGCCGGTGGGGCCGAACCCCTGGTCAAGTGGCTCTCGCCCGTGGCGGTGGTGGCACTGTATGGCTGGCTGGGAGAGCCCAGTGGGCTGTTCCCTTCCGAGTGGCCGTTTGTGCTGCAGGTAGTGCTGGTCACGTTACTAGCCGAGTTGGGCAAGTATTGGGGCCACCGCTGGCACCACAGCCACCGGGCACTGTGGTGGCTTCACGCCCTGCACCATAGCAGCCAGCGGCTTTACGCCTTGAACAACTTTCGACTCCACCCGCTGGAATATGTCGTGAAACACGCCCTGAGCATGCTGCCGCTTATGCTGCTGGGCGCGCCGGTCGACGCACTGCTGGCCTACATTGCGCTGACCCAGCCCGTGCAAATGCTGCAACACGTCAACCTGCCCTTGCGACACGGCTGGTTGAATTATTTTTTCAGCACCAACACGCTGCACCAGTGGCACCACAGCCGCGAGCGCTCCGAGGGCAACTGCAACTTTGGCAGTGCGCTGGTGGTGTGGGACCAGGTGTTTGGCACATATCACAACCCGACAGGCAGCGCATCACCTGCGCAGGTGGGCCTGTACGAGGGCAGTGCTTACCCCGCCAATAAGCCCTTTGTGGCGCAGGTGCTGTCGATGTTCAGCCCCGGCTGCTGTAAGGCATGACGCGGGAAAACGCACCCTCCCGCCCGGCACTGTGGCAGCAAGCCCTGGCCGAGTGCCTGGGCACCGCCGCGCTGCTATGCGCCGTGATTGGCTCCGGCATCATGGCCCAACGCTTGAGCGGCGGTAACGATGGCGTGGCGTTACTGGCCAACACGCTGGCCACCGTGTTTGCACTCTATGTATTGATTGAAACGCTGGGCCCCATCAGCGGTGCGCATTTCAACCCGCTGGTCACCCTGGTGGCCGCATTTCAGCAATTTTTTAAGCCAAATCAGCCAACAGCCCCTATACATACTGCTCAAGCAGCTATTGTTTTTATAGTGTTTCAACTGGTGGGGGCAGTGCTGGGTGCAGCGCTGGCCAACCTGATGTTTGACCTGCCGGTGCTGCACACCGCCGCCAAGCTGCGCGGGGGCTGGGGCCAGTGGGTGGCGGAGGGCGTGGCCACTGCCGGGCTGATTTTTGTGATCTTGCGCAGCGGCGCAGCTGGCGTGCACGCCAAAGCCAGCGCCCTGGTGGCCTGCTACATCGGCGCGGCCTACTGGTTCACTGCCAGCACCAGCTTTGCCAACCCCGCCGCCGTGATGGGCCGCATGTTCAGCGACAGTTTTGCCGGCATTGCACCCGCCAGCGCGCTGGGCTTTGTGCTGGCGCAGTGCGTGGGGGCGGTGGGGGGTGTGGGGCTGCACCGGTTGTTGCAAATCAAGTCAACACCGCCGCCTGGTTGACCTGCCCTTAGAGTCAGAAAAACCCCGTTCCCCCGCTGCGCTGATTTCAAAAACGAGCGCGGACGCTTGCAAAGCTCCGTTGACTGACCCATGCCTCTTCAAAGTACCCGCCTTCGCAAGCTAAGCGACCCCACCTGCCTGCACGCACTCAGCCTGCACCACGCACCCCTGCCGGTCACCGCAGGGCTGCCAGACAGCATGGCCCATCCACCCCGCATCCTGCTGCTTTACGGCTCGCTGCGCCCACGCTCTTTCTCCCGCCTGGCCACTGAAGAAGCTGCGCGGCTGCTGCAATTCTTCGGTGCCGAAACCCGAATCTTTGACCCGCACGACCTGCCCTTGCCCGACCAGGTGCCCGGCGACGACCACCCCGCTGTGCACGAGCTGCGCGAGCACGCGCTGTGGTCGGAAGGCCAGGTGTGGTGCAGCCCCGAGCGGCATGGTGCGGTAACGGCTGTGATCAAAGCGCAAATCGACCATCTGCCCCTGAACCTGGGTGCGCTACGCCCTACCCAGGGCCGAACGCTGGCGGTGATGCAGGTCAGCGGCGGCTCCCAGTCGTTCAACGCTGTTAATACCC
The DNA here is from genome assembly GCA_043753505.1 of Comamonadaceae bacterium. Lineage (GTDB taxonomy): Bacteria > Pseudomonadota > Gammaproteobacteria > Burkholderiales > Burkholderiaceae_C > JAAFIW01. Next base: position 1,341 of record JAYUXO010000318.1, on the reverse strand, counting down.
TGCGCCTGTTAGGCCGCTGGATGCGCATGTTCACCATCCCCAACCAATCGAGCGTGCCCATGGCCTACAAAGAGTTCGACGACGCAGGCCGCATGCGGCCCTCGGCGTACTACGACCGCATCGTGGACGTGATGGAAGAGCTGGTGCGCATGACCGTGCTGCTGCGCCCCCACACAGCCGTGCTCAACGACCGGTACTCCGAACGGGTGGAAGCCGACTTGAAAATGCAGCGTGCGGCGGCGGTGCAGTCGGCTGCGGTGGCTAGTGGGGCGGTGAAGGACCAGCCTTGACGCAGGAGCGTTGGCGAAGGAGGGGTGCGCAGCTGGCACTGCGCGAGCGGTCATTGCATCAAGAAAGCCAATACGGAGAGAACGGAAAGCTACTTCCGGCACGCCGGTTTCATACGTAAAAGGCCCTCTAGCCATTTCAAATACTGCTCAAGCAGCTATCAAATTAATAGTGTTGCGCGTATAACACCACTGCACATCAGGAAAGGTCCCCACCATGCGCACCACCACTTGGTACACCGGTTTCGCCAAATCAGCGTCGCATTTTTGCGGTCGTCCGCGAACCTTCTCGCTTGCGGTCGCCATCATCGCCATCTGGGTCGTCACCGGACCGATTTTCGGCTTCAGTGATACGTGGCAACTCGTCATCAACACGGGCACGACGATCATTACCTTCCTGATGGTTTTCCTGATTCAGAACACCCAGAACCGCGACACCGAAGCCATACAAATCAAGCTTGACGAGTTGATTCGTGCAACCAAAGGCGCGCACAACGCGCTGCTTGACCTCGAAGACCTGGAAGAAGAAACACTCGACGCCTTTCGCAGTAAGTACCGGCTGCTGGCAGCCTCCGCACGCGAGGACCTCGACCGGGGAGCCCGGGACACCGGCACACCCGAGCCTTGAGCCTCGGGCGGCCCAATGGGTCACCCGACCAACTCAGTAAAAACCTCTGCCACCCAGCGCCTCTTCCAGCAGTTGCTGACCATGCATCTGCTCTTTCTGCTCTTTCAGCCAGGTTTTCAACGCTTTGTCGTCGTGGATCGTGCGCAGGTCGTTTTTCATGAAGCGCAGGTCGTACTCCAATGAGGCGGCTGCCTGGCGCAGGGATGCTTGTAGAGCCTTGATGTTGACGCCGCCGTAGGGAATGCCGAATTCGTCACGGGCCATTTCGCGTGCGTGGGCGAATTCTTGCTGCAGGCTTTGCACCTGCTCTTGCAGCACGCGGTTGAAGTGGCGCAGTTTGTCGTGGGCCACGGCGCTGACCGCCGCCACATCGATCTGCTCGATTTTCAATTGCAGCTGTAGCAAAGCCAGCAGGTCTTTCTTGTC
>JAYUXO010000317.1:0-3409 GCA_043753505.1 Comamonadaceae bacterium | reverse complement strand
TCCGCAAGCCATCTGCATGGATTTGGGCGAGCGCATCAAGCAACTGCGCTTGCGTGGCAACCTCACCCAGCAGCAACTGGCGCAAATGGTCGGTGCCTCGCTGTCGTCCATCCGTCGGCTAGAGGGCGCGGGGCAGGGCACGCTGGAGTTGCTGGTGCGGGTGTCGCAGGCGCTGCAAGTGGTCACGCAGCTTGATGGCTTGTTTGTGCCGCCACCACCGTCAATTGCAGAGATGGAGCGGCTGGCGCAAGCGCCTATGCGGCAGCGCGCGCGCACCCGGGGCGTGGGCGCATGAAGAAGCTGCAGGTTGTCTACAACGGCTGGGGCGAGCGCTGGCCGCTGGGCCTGCTGGCCGATGTGGGCAACACCATTGCTTTTGAATACGACACTGCGGCAGTTGCGCGTGGCTTGGAGCTGTCGCCTATTCACCATCCGCTACCGCGCAGCGGTGCAGTACCCGTAACCCACACTGGCCAAAGCGCCTTTCACGGCCTGCCTGGTTTTGTGGCCGACGCATTGCCCGACGGCTGGGGCATGTTGCTGATGGACCGTGCCCTGCGCCGCGCCGGGCGTGAGCCTGCAACCGTCTCGGTGCTGGAGCGTCTGGCCATCGTGGGTGACCGGGCGATTGGTGCGCTTTCGTTTGAGCCCGCGCTAGAAGACCAAACGGCTCAGGTCGAACTCAGCTTGAAAGACATTGCGAAACGCATTGCTGAGCTACAACAAGGCAAGGCATGGAGCGAGAAGGACGCACCCGATGGTCTGCAGCAGTTACTGCGCTTGGGCGGCTCTCCGCAGGGTGCGCGGCCCAAGGTGCTGGCCAATTTCAATGCGCGAACAGGTGTCATCAGTACTGGCGAAGTGCCGACAGGTGCCGCCACCCCCTGGCTCATCAAGTTCCCTGCCGAGCGAGAGCACAAAGAGGTATGCGCCCTGGAAGAGCTGTACGCCCGCGTGGCCCGCGCGGCCGGACACGACATGCCCAAAAGCCGCTTGTTTGATCTGGGTGCCAGGTACAGCGCTTTTGGTGTGGAGCGCTTTGACCGTGCAGTGGTCAAAGGCAAGCAAGGCAACAAAAGCCTGATTCGCATCCCGGTCATGAGCCTGTCTGCCATGCTGCAAGCGGACCACCGCATGCCCTCGCTCGACTATGAAACCGTGCTGATGGCCACGCTGCGCATCACCGGTAGCCAGCCCGAGCTGCTCAAGGCATTTGAGCGCTGCGTGCTCAATGTGCTGCTGCACAACCGCGACGACCACAGCCGCAATTTCGCCTTCCGCCTGGACGCGCAGGGCTACTGGAAGCTGGCCCCGGTGTTTGATTTGACGTTCAGCGATGGGCCGGGTGGGGAGCACTCCACCAGTGTGCTGGGGCATGGGAAAGGCATTACGCGGGGGCATTTGCTGGGGCTGGCCAAGCGGTGTGGGGTGACGCAGAACGCGGCGCAATTGGCCATTGATCAACTGACCAAAGCCACCCAAGCCTTGCTGCGCCGCGCGAAAGACTTGCCCATACGCGCGGCATCGCTCAAGCGTTTATCGCAATCCGTTGCGCAGCAATCTGAGCTGCTCAACAAATCTGAAAACTAAGCAGCAAGGACGCCATGTTTAACAAGATATTGATAGCCAACCGCGGCGACCAGCCGCAAGGCGACGCAGCAGCGAAGCTGAATTGCCTGACGCGCAAAGTGCATTCAGGCGATTTCACCCCGATGGAGTCCAAACATGTTTAGCAAGATATTGATTGCCAACAGGGGTGAAATCGCCTGTCGCGTCATCGTTACCGCGCGAAAAATGGGCATTCAAACCGTGGCGGTGTATTCCGATGCCGACAAACAGGCCCGTCACGTGCAATTAGCCGATGAAGCCGTACACATCGGCCCCGCGCCCTCGCGCGAAAGCTATTTGCAGGCCGACAAGATCATTGCTGCTGCCAAGCAGACAGGTTCGCAGGCGATACATCCCGGCTATGGTTTTTTGAGTGAGAACGAAGCTTTTGCCAAAAAGGCGGAAGAGGAGGGCTTGGTCTTCATTGGCCCCAAGCACTACAGCATTGCTGCTATGGGCGACAAGATTGCTAGCAAAAAGCTAGCGGCCTCAGCAGGTGTGAATTGCATTCCTGGCTACAACGATGCAATTGATACGGCTGAACAGGCGGTGGAAATAGCCCAAGGCATTGGCTACCCGGTGATGATCAAGGCCAGTGCAGGTGGCGGTGGCAAAGGTCTGCGCGTGGCCTTCAACGACAAGGAAGCGTTCGAAGGCTTCACCTCGTGCCAGAGCGAAGCCCGCAACAGCTTTGGGGACGACCGCGTATTCATCGAAAAATTTGTCGAGGAACCGCGGCACATCGAGATCCAGGTGCTGGGCGACGCCCACGGCAACGTGATTTTCCTGAACGAGCGCGAGTGCTCCATTCAGCGGCGTCACCAGAAGGTGATTGAAGAAGCGCCGTCGCCGTTCATCACCGACGCGACGCGCCGGGCCATGGGCGAGCAGGCTGTGCAGCTGGCCAAAGCGGTGAATTACCAAAGCGCGGGCACGGTTGAATTTGTGGTGGGTAAAGACCAGAGTTTTTACTTTCTGGAGATGAACACCCGTTTGCAGGTGGAACACCCTGTCACCGAGTGCATCACCGGACTGGATTTGGTGGAGCTGATGATTCGCGTGGCTGCGGGTGAAGAGCTGCCCTTGACGCAAGCCGAAGTCAAACGCAACGGCTGGGCGATCGAGTGCCGCATCAACGCCGAAGACCCGTTCCGCAACTTTTTGCCATCCACCGGCCGACTGGTGCGCTTTGCGCCACCGGCGCAGACCATGTTTGCAGCAGCACAAACCACCGTTCACCCTGAGCTTGTCGAAGGGTTGCTGAAGGCTTCGACAGGCTCAGCCCGAACGGATCTCTTTGGTATTCGCGTCGACACCGGCGTGCAGGATGGCGGTGAGATCCCGATGTATTACGACTCGATGATTGCCAAGCTCATCGTCCATGGCACTGACCGGCTCGATGCGATTGCCAAGATGCGGGAAGCGCTGAATGGCTTTGTGATTCGCGGCGTCAGCAGCAATATCCCGTTCCAAGCGGCCCTGTTGGCGCACCCCAAGTTTGTGGCGGGCGACTTCAACACCGGTTTCATCGCTGAAAACTATGGCCAAGGTTTCAAAGCCGAAGACGTGCCGCATGATGACGCGGACTTTTTAGTCGCACTGGCCGCCTTCGTGCGCCGTAAATCACGTGAACGCGCAGCCAGTATTTCTGGTCAACTGCCGGGTTACAGCGTACAAGCGGGCAGCGACTACACGGTTATCACCTTAGGGGCGACCGGAGAACACGTCTACACTGCCGTGCATGTGGACGAATTTGTGGGTGAAACGGGTACGGCGCAGGTCAAAGTCAACCAGAACAGCT
>JAYUXO010000316.1:0-3420 GCA_043753505.1 Comamonadaceae bacterium | reverse complement strand
AGGTACAGCGTGGTGCCGTCTTCTCGCACCAGTTGTTGCACACGGCCTGGGGCCAGGTAGTTGCCTTTCAGGTCGAATGTCTTGTAGTAGGTGGTGCCGGTGAGTGGGTCGTTCCATCTCATGAACAGGGCGTCGCGCTTGAATTCGATCTGGGGCAGTCGGCTGGCGATGATGCCCATGGGTTGTTTGCTGGCGTCGCCGTAGGCGGTGGCTTGTTTCTGGGTTTGCTCCAGCATGCTTTGCATGTAGGCGCGCCAGGTGTTGCCTGCGCCGCCGTTGACGTTGTCGATCTGCACGCTGATGGAGCCGTCTGTCTGGGCGATGAAGCGGCCGTCGGCTTCTTCTGTTTCAAATATCAATTCAGTAGTGGCCGTATCGATTGCATCAATCATTTCACGGCTTTCAAATCTTTCAAATCTGCAGTCGCCTCCTCAGAGGTTCGCAGATTCAGATCAGAGCCCAGCATGAAAGCATTCATTAACAATATCGGTGGCACGCCAAACTGCACATAGATAGTTTGCTTATCTGCTACTTGCAGCGTGCGTTCATATGTTTGGCTGAATACATTTGGTTTGACACTCAAGACATGCGTGCCCGGTGCGACCGGCAGTCGCATAAAAGAGCCGTTAAGCAGTTCACCCATGTCCTGCTGGTTCAACTTCACATCAAATCCGTCGGCGCTGGAGGCCAGCGCCGACTTACGGTAAAGGTATATCTGGGCGCTGCCTTCGGCAACTGTTTCTGCACCGCTGAAAGCGGCACCAGTGGGGGTGGCGCAACCGCTGGTGAATGCAGTAGCTAATAATGCAGTTGTTATGATTACATGATGAACAGATTTCAATTGACTGACCACAGAAAGCATGATTTTCCTTAAGTTGATTCAATAAAACACGGATTAATTGGCAGTCTTTTCGATGGGCTCGCCCGGTATGGGGCCAATACGCCACACCGCATCAACCTGCAAACTCTTAGGCAGCGCATGGGTAATAAACAGCATGCTGACCCTGCCCTTCAGTTGATTTATGGTTTGAGCGAAACCCTCTGCGGTCTGTTCGTCCAGTGCGCTGGTGGCTTCGTCGAATATCAGTATTTTGGGGCGCTTGAGTAGAGCGCGGGCAATTGCAATGCGCTGCTTTTGGCCACCAGACAATCCCGCACCGCGTTCACCAATCTCGGTTTCGTAACCTTGTGGTAATTGCTCAATGGTGGTGTGAATACCGGCCAGGTTGGCGGCCTGGGTAATCTGCTCAAAATTGGCCGCGGGGTTGCCCATGCGCAGGTTTTCAAGAATGGTGCCGCTGAACAGTATGGTTTCTTGCGGCACCACACCAAAGTAAGCGCGCAACTCATTGGCGCTTAAATTACGCACATCAATACCGTCTATTTGAATACTGCCCGCGCTCGGCGTGTAGAAACCCAACATGAGTTTGGCTAAGGTACTTTTGCCACTGCCACTGGGGCCCATGATGGCAATGGCCTGGCCCGGCTTGAGTGTGAGGTTGAGGTTTTCGTACAAATAGGGGCGCTCGGGCCCGTAGCGAAAGGCCAAGCCTTGTACGGTGACTTGGCCGCGGCCGTCATGACGGCGCTGTGGCGTGACGCTGTAGGGTTCGGCAGGTGCGTTCATCACGTCGCCCAACCGCTGCACCGACAACGAAGCTTGCTGAAACTGCGTCCACAAACCTACGATGCGCAGCACCGGCTCGCTAAGCTTGCCGGCAAACATTTGAAAGGCCACCAGCATGCCCACGGTGAACACGTTGTCGGGCGTGGGGTGCATGACCATCCAGGCCCCAGTGATCAAGATGGCCAGGGTCATGATTTGCTGCAGGCCATTGGCCACCGTGTTGTAGGTGTTGGCAATCTGCTTGGTGTGAAAGGCGCTTGCCAGCAAAGTGGCCAGGTAGCCGCTGTAGCGCTGGCGCAGCTGGGGCTCCATTTGTAGGGTTTTGACAGTTTCAAACCCGGCAATGTGTTCGGTAACAAACGCCTGGTTGCGCGCATCCAGCAAAAACTGCTCGTTGAGTTGGCGCTGGAAAACGGGGGCCATCACCAGGCTGGCAATGGCAATCAGGCTCAGGATGCCGACGGCAATCGCGCTCAGCGTGAGGCTGTACCAGATCATCACGGCAAGACAGATCAACAAGAAGGGTAAGTCCAGCACCAGCGAGACGGCTGCACCCGAGATGAACTCCCGGATGTTCTCCACCGCGTGGAGGCGGGCGGCTACCACGCCAGTGGGGCGGCGCTCAAAGTAGCGGGGCGAGAGCTTCAGCAAGTGTTCCCAGACCGCCGCTCCCAACACGGCGTCAACCCGGTTGCCAGTGTGTAGCACCAGATATTGGCGACCCCAGCCCAAAAGCGAGCTGAACACAGTCAGCAAGGCCATGGCAATGCCAATGGTGATCAGCGTGCTCTCGGTGCGATGCACCACCACTTTGTCGATGATGGCTTGTGTGAATAACGGTGTAGCCAGAGTAACCAGTTGCAGTGCCAGGGACGCTGACAGCACGTCGCGCCAGACGGTTTTGTGACGCAGTAGCTCGGGCACAAACCAGCGGAAGCTGAAAGCCTGGCTCGTGCCGCTATGGGTGTTCGTGGGGCCGTCGGCTTGCCCTGTGTCAAGGTCGCCATCGTCGCGCAGGGCTTGCGGCTGCAGGGCAAACAGCCATGCATTGCCTGTCAGTTGCGCATCCAGCTGCGCATGGCTCAAGGTTTGCGGCTCGCCGCCCGCGGGTGAAAACAGTACGGCTGCCTTGCCGTCTGCGGCAGTCATCAACGCAAGAGTGGTTTGCCGTGACTGGACTTCGCTTCCCTGTGTTTGCAGGCCTGGCACTAAGGGGTGTGGCTCGGGAAGGCCGATTTGCACCAGCATGGGCAGCGGCAGGCTCGCGCAGTCGCGGGCACGTATGTGCACACGCTTGACCTTGAAACCCAGGCGTTGGGCTGCGTGCAGCAAGGTGGATTCGAGGTAGTGCACTCCAAGGTGCGAGCGGCAAGGCGGAAACTCCCGCGCCAGCAAGTCAGCGCAGAAGTGGCGCTGATGCAATGCACAGATGCTGCCAAGCGCCCACGCCAACTGGCCAGCTTCGAATACGTTAGTTGCTTGCCGGGCGGCGCGTCGTGTGAACTGCATGTTTCAATCCCTGTATCTCTTTGTAGCTACATGCTAAAAGAAATAGTAAGTTTGGTGCAAGTTTTTGCCAGAATGAGTGCCGCCGCCTATCGACTCAGAAGTGGTCGATCGTTTTTCAAATAGCAGCAAAAAGTCGCGCTGTCGGGTACTGGACCATTTGCTATCCCTCCGACTTGAATAAAGATTTCCCCATGCCCACTCAAACCGAAATCACCCAATTCCTGGCTACCGAGTTCCCTCAGAGCCAATGCATCGTGCTGGCGGTCGGGCCTATGTCTGCCACT
>JAYUXO010000315.1:0-3424 GCA_043753505.1 Comamonadaceae bacterium | reverse complement strand
GCATCAGATGCAAATAAAAAGGCAGTTGCGTGTGCGTGAGCCGCTCAAACAGCGTCAGCACATATTTGCCATTGGCGGTGGTGACAAAGTAATTGGTGTTTTCTATGCCGCCTTCGATGCCGCTCAATGTTTGAAGCGAACCTAATTGGAGACGGGATAGCAACTCGTGGGCGTTGGGTTCAGAAACTTCGGTGAAGACGGCCATGCGTGGGGGGTGGTTTTCAAAGACCTGGATTAAAACGACAGCACGTTCCACACCCGCTGCGCACCACCTTCACCGCCCCGGCGATCTTTGGCCTCGGGACGACTGCGGGCACCGTCGCTGGGTTGAACCTCCCAGGCGGGCATGTCCAGCTTGGGTTGCACCGTCACGCTTTGGGTTTCACCGCCCACACGCAGCTCGTCAATGCGGCTGCCCGAGTCTTCAATGCGGATGCGCTGGATTTTCTGGTCGTTGCGTGAGTTGTTCGTTTGCTCTTCTTTTTGTAGCTGTCCCAGCAGATTCTGCTTGGGCTGAGGGGTTGTTTGGCTTGAATTTTGAGCCCATGAATTCCCCGCAATCAGGGGAAGCAGTAAACAGGCAAAAAGCAGGCGGTGATGGGTCATGCGCCAGATTGTAGGCTTGCTGTTTTAGCCCCTCACAGCGTTAACTCACCCCATGCACAATATCTGAATGACCGACCTTTTAGACCTGCCTGAGCCATCGCCCAAACAAACCCTGCTGCTGGTTGATGGTTCCAGCTACCTGTACCGCGCCTTTCACGCCATGCCCGACTTGAGGGCAACACCGGGTGACAACACCAGCCCGGCCACGGGGGCCATACGCGGCATCATCAACATGATGCAAAGGCTGCGCAAAGACGTGCAGGCTGACTATGCGGTCTGCGTGTTTGACGCCAAAGGCCCCACTTTTCGCGACGCGATGTATCCCCAGTACAAAGCCAACCGCTCACCCATGCCCGACGACCTGCGCAGCCAGATTGAGCCCATCCATGAGGTGGTGCGCCTGATGGGCTGGCCGGTGCTGGACGTGCCGGGGGTAGAGGCCGACGACGTGATTGGCACCCTGGCTGTGGCTGCCAGCGCGCAAGGCATTGCCACCGTGATTTCCAGTGGCGACAAAGACCTGTCCCAGCTCGTCAACGAGCAGGTGATGGTGATTGACACCATGAATGACCGCCGCCGCGACGTGGCCGGCGTAACCGCCGAGTTCGGCGTGCCGCCCAGTCTCATGGTGGACTACCAGACCCTGGTAGGCGACAGCGTGGACAACGTGCCCGGCGTGGAGAAAGTAGGCCCCAAAACAGCCGTTAAGTGGCTTACTGAATACGGCTCGCTGGATGCGCTGGTGGCGCGTGCCGACGAAATCAAAGGCGCTGCGGGCGAGAACCTGCGCCGCGCGCTGGGCTGGCTGCCGCAGGGCCGTGCGCTGCTCACGGTGAAGACCGATTGCGACCTGTCCAACCAGCTACCCGGTTTGCCGTCGTTTGACAGTATTCGCCTGGTGGAGCAGAACGACGCGGCGCTGAAAGCTTTCAGCGCACGCTTTGGCTTTAAAGGTCTGGCGCGCGCACTTGCCGCAGCCGAGCCTGTTCATGACGCAACCAGCCTGCTGGACGAACCCCCCGCGCCGACCGCCGCCCCACGCCACGTTTACTACGACACGGTGCTTACCTGGGAAGCCCTGGACACGTGGCTCGCCAAAGCACAGGCCGCAGATCTGGTGGCGCTGGACACCGAAACCACCTCGCTTGATGAAATGCGCGCTGAAATCGTGGGCATTTCGTTTAGCGTGCAGGTAGGCCATGCCTGCTACATCCCGCTGGCTCACACCTATCCCGGTGCGCCCGATCAGTTGCCACGCAGCGAAGTACTGGCGCGCCTGAAACCCTGGCTCGAAAACGCCGCACACCACAAGCTCGGCCAACACGTTAAATACGACCGCCACGTGTTCGCCAACCACGGCATTGAGGTGCGAGGCTACGTGCACGACACCATGTTGCAAAGCTATGTGCTGGAGGTGCACAAGCCCCACAGCCTGGAAAGCCTGGCGCTGCGCCACGTGGGCCGCAAAGGCCTGAGCTACGAGGAGCTGTGCGGTAAAGGCGCGCACCAGATCCGCTTTGATCAGGTCAGTATCGAGCAAGCCGCGCAGTATTCGTGTGAAGACTCCGACCTCACCCTGGAGGTGCACCAGAAACTCTGGCCCCTGCTGCAGGCCGATGAGAAGCTGAACTTTGTCTACCAGCTGGAAATACAAAGCAGTGAAGCGCTTTACCGTATTGAGCGCAATGGCGTGCTGATCGACGCGCCCACCCTGGCCGCACAAAGTCATGCCCTGGGCAACCGCATCTTGCAGCTGGAGCAGGAAGCGCACGTGCTGGCCGGCCAGCCATTTAACCTGGGCAGCCCCAAACAGATTGGCGAAATGTTCTTCGTCAAGCTGGGCTTGCCCATCATCAAAAAAACCCCCAGTGGCGTGCCCAGTACCGATGAAGATGTGCTGGAAAAACTGGCAGAAGACTACCCCCTGCCCGCCAAAATCCTGGAGCATCGCGGACTCTCCAAACTCAAGGGGACGTATACCGACAAGCTGGCCCAGCTCGCCCTCCCGCGCACGGGCAGGGTGCACACGCATTACGGACAGGCTATCGCCGTCACGGGCCGTTTGAGCAGCAACGACCCCAACCTGCAAAACATCCCCATCCGCACCCCCGAAGGCCGCCGCGTGCGCGAAGCTTTTGTGGCTCCACCGGGCTACAAAATTGCCAGTGCCGACTACTCGCAGATTGAGCTGCGCATCATGGCCCACATCAGCCAGGATGCGGCATTGCTCAAAGCCTTTCACGACGGAATCGACGTGCACCGCGCCACCGCGGCCGAGGTGTTTGGCCTCGCGCCAGACCAGGTCAGTAACGAGCAGCGCCGCTACGCCAAAGTCATCAACTTTGGGTTGATCTACGGCATGAGCAGCTACGGCTTGGCAAAAGCCCTCTCCATCGACAACAAAGCCGCCAAAAGCTACATAGACCGCTACTTCGCCCGCTTTGCTGGCGTGCGCGACTACATGGACGAAACCCGGCACTCGGCTGAGGCAAAGGGCTATGTTGAAACAGTGTTTGGCCGCCGCTTGTATCTTCCCGAAATCCGCGATCGCGGCCCCCGTAAAGCCGGGGCCCAACGCGCCGCCATCAACGCGCCCATGCAAGGTACGGCGGCAGACTTGATCAAGCTGAGCATGGTCAAAATCCAGCAGGTGCTGGACGATGAAAAGCGCAGCACCAAAATGATCATGCAGGTGCACGACGAACTGGTGTTCGAGGTGCCCAATGGCGAGGTCGATTGGCTGAAAACCGAGATTCCCCAGTTGATGGCGGGGGTGGCCTCGTTACGGGTGCCGCTGCTGGCTGACGTAGGGGTGGGG
>JAYUXO010000314.1:0-3426 GCA_043753505.1 Comamonadaceae bacterium | reverse complement strand
CAGTTCTGTTTTCATGGCGCAAGGATAAGCTCGGCAAATGCATCAATTTGACGTGGCCATCATCGGCGCCGGGGCCGCCGGTTTGTTTTGCGCGGGCGTGGCGGCGCAGCGCGGCCTGAAGGTGATCTTGATCGACCACAGCGAGAAAGTAGCCGAAAAAATCCGCATTTCAGGCGGCGGGCGCTGCAACTTCACCAATCGCGAGATCGATGCCTCGGCACCGCACAAGCACTTTCTGGGCGACAACCCGCCCTTTTGCCGCTCGGCCCTGTCGCGCTACACCGCGCAAGACTTCATCGCGCTGGTGCAAAAGCATGGCGTGGCGTTTCACGAAAAGCACAAAGGCCAGCTGTTTGCCGACCACTCAGCGCAAGACATCATCGACCTGCTGCTGCGCGAATGTGAGGCCGGGGCCATGGGTGGCAGCGTGACGCGCTGGCAGCCTTGCAGCATCAAAAATATAAGGTTTTGTGCCACCAGCCCTTATAAAGACTGCTCAAGCAGCTATGAATTAGATAGCGACAATGGTTTGATTCAAACGCCCAACGTGGTCATCGCCACGGGCGGCCTGTCGATTCCCAAGATCGGTGCAACAGATTTTGGCTACCGCATCGCCCGCCAGTTTGGCCTGCGTCTGGTGGACACACGCCCTGCCCTGGTGCCGTTGACCTTTGATGGCGACGCCTGGGCTGCGTATGCACAACTGGCCGGGCTGGCGCTGCCTGTGCAAATTGAAGTGGGTGAGAAAAAAGCCCGCATGGCTTTTAACGAAGACCTGCTGTTCACCCACCGCGGCCTCTCCGGCCCGGCGGTGCTGCAAATCTCCAGCTACTGGCAGAGCGGCAGCCCCATTTTCCTGAACCTGGCGCCCGATGCCGACCTGCCGCAAGCCCTGGCCCGCGCCAAAGCCACCTCGCGCAAGCTACTGGCCAACGAGCTGGCATTGCTGGTGCCCAGCCGCCTGGCCGACGCGTGGGTGCAACAAGATAGCGCCTGGCAGCGCCCGGTGGCCGAAGCCAGCGACAAAGCGCTGAACGCGTTGGCTGAGCGCTTGAGCCGCTGGAGCCTGGTGCCCAACGGCACCGAGGGCTACAAAAAAGCCGAGGTGACCGCAGGCGGCGTGGACACCCGCGACCTGTCGCAGCAAACCATGGAAAGCAGGCAACCCGGTCTGTATTTCATTGGCGAAGTGGTAGACGTGACGGGCTGGCTGGGTGGCTATAACTTCCAATGGGCTTGGGCGAGTGGGTACGCCTGTGCCATGGGGTTGGCGAAACATGTGGGTTATGGATCCAGCCCGAAAAAGTGCTGATTGCCGTTCGCCCTGAGTTTGTCAAAGTCCTTGCGAGCCCTTCGAAAAGTTCAGGGCGAACGGTTCTTATTCATCGGCCTGGATTGATGGCGCACACCAGGAAACCTGTGAAATGCACCATTGCAGTGCGGGTTTCGGTGCCAGTCACTACACAAAAATAGTGACGGCAGTGGTTTACCAGTCAAGCGGTATCGGGTAAGGTTACGTTCGCACACAGGGAGTTTCCCTGGGCAACTCACCTGTATTTGTCTTTATTCACGTTCTTCTGAAAGGGAATTTCATGAAAGCATTTTTGAGCAAGGCCGCGGCGGCTTTAGTGGTTTGTTCTGTCGCGTTGTTAGCGGCTTGTGGGGGCGGCGGCGACAGCGCGCCCGCAGTCGCCACCAGCACCGTGGCTACCGCCAACCTGAACACACCCATTACCGCAACCAACGCGGTGGCTTTGAGCAATTTGACTCAAACGTTCATAACTGGCATTCCTGAGTTCGGCACCACGGGCACCACGACGCTGGTGTTCACCAGCACGGGTACCGGCACTGCGACTTCTACAGACTTCAAAATTGCCTCCGGCCAAGGTACGGCTAGCGGCAAAGTCATTTTTGGTTCCTGTATTTTCAACTTCACCGCATCAACCATTCCAGGTCTGGTCGCACCCAGAACGATCACCATCCAGAACTGCAATGTCAACGTGCCCACCAGCGGCGGTGTGGCAAATTCGCCGACAATCCGCCTTACCACCTTCACGTTGGGTGCATTGACGGGTACAGGCTCCAGCGCAGTTGTCACCATCAACGCCAACGGTGACGTGACCATCGGCGGCGTTTTAATCGGCAGGGTTGCAGTTACCGTGACGACCGGCGCTGGCAGCTGATTCAGCCGGCCAGTTTCCAACAAAAAAGCCCCGTTTCGCGCAACGGGGCTTTTTTTACGTCCGGCCCACCCGCGCGGCCAGCGCGAGCCCCAAGTGCACCATGTGCGGGTACAGCGCCGGGTCGATGGTGTCCCAGAGAAACTCGATGCGCAGGCTGACGTTGTCCTGCTGGATTGAAATTCTCCTGTGCACATCACCAAAACCTTCAGGCAGCGTCTGTGGCCATTGCAGCAGCAAGGCTTCAATGTCCGGGGTCACGAAATGGGCCACATCGTTGACCTGGCGGGCGATGGCTTTGAAATGGTGGCGGAACGCGTCACTGCCCACCGCCTGGGCTTGCGCAGTCTGCAAAAAGTCACCCTGCATGTGTTCGTCGCGGGGGCCGGGCAGGCGTGTCAGCGGTGCCACCGCACTGACCATGTGTAGCCCCAAAGCGGTTTGCTGGCTGTCGAAAAGGTAGCCGTCGGAAATTTCAAATTCTTTGCGGGTTGACTTCAGGCTGAGCATTTCCCAAACCAGCTTGGGAAGACCGTAACGAGGTGTTCCGCTTGGTACGTCCTCAAAGCGCATCTCCCAGGGCTGGCCCGTTTGCGTTTCGCCCTGGAACCGGTATTCGATCTTGCGGTCGCCCATGTTGATGAAGGGCGTTTTCACGATGTCGTGCCGCCAGCCCATTTGCTGGGCCAGTTGAACCCGCTGCACGGCCTGCCATTTTTTGTCTTGACCGTAGCCGTTTGAGTGCTGCCGCCACCAGACCCATGCCCCCACCAAGGCGCTGGCAATCAGCCCGTCGCGAACCAAATCAACCCAGTCCATTGCCACCTCAAATCAGCTTGTCTTGCGGCGTACCAATCTTGCGCAGCGGCTGGTGGCGCTGGCCCACCACCATCAGCGGTACTTCGGTTTGCTCACCGCTCCACATCGGGTCTTCAATGCTGTCAAACACCTCGCGCAGCTTGACGCCCCAGTTGCCTCGCAACATGCGCATGTAGGGGTTTTGCTCGTCAATGCAGACGACTTTGTCGGTGCTGAACGTGCCCTCTTCGTACACCACCAAATCCAGCGGCAGGCCCACCGACAGGTTGGATTTAAGCGTGGAGTCCATCGAGACCAGGGCGCACTTCGCAGCTTCGTTCAGCGGAATGTCGGGGGTGAGCACGCGGTCCAGCACGGGCTTGCCGTACTTGGATTCGCCCACCTGAAAGTACGGCGTTTCCGAGGTGGCTTCAATGAAATTGCCTGC
>JAYUXO010000313.1:0-3428 GCA_043753505.1 Comamonadaceae bacterium | reverse complement strand
CAGAGCTTCAACAGAGGCAGCGTAATCGGTCACGGGGATGAATTCGACCTTCATGCCCAGTTTGGCCTCCAGGTACCTGATCAATGGCCCGGCCTTGCGCTGCAGTTCCGTGGGCGCTTCATCGGGAATGGCGGTGAACTTGAAGACCGGGGCGGTTTGGGCTTGGCTGCTGAACGCAATACATGCCAGTGATGAGGCCAGCGATGCGGCCAGCAGGCTGCGACGGGCAATGGAAAACAGCTGGGGTTTCATGAAGGAAGTCCTCTGGGATGGGTTGGCATGAATCAATGCCGGTGGATTAAACCCCAAGCAGCGCAACCTCAGCCGATACCAGGGCTGTCCGGGTTCGCCGCGATGACGCCACTCTGATCTCAAGCCCTACTTGCCACCCTGCAATCCGGCCAAACGCTGCTCCAGTCTTTGCAAAACCGGCGCAACAGACGGCCCTACCGAGATCTGCGGATTTGAAAACCCATCGTCCTTGCCCGCCTGCACTTCGCGCGCCTGGATCACCGGCACGGCCTGCGCAAACGCTTGCTCGAATGAATGGGTTTTGCGCAGTTGCTCGTCGAACAGGGCGCGGCCGAAAAACGTCAGTTCTGATTTGGTGCCGCAGCCATACGACGTGTGTGTGGCATCGGCGGCGGTCATCACCAGTGTCGTGTCGTTGGCAAGTGGCGCTACCCAGCCGCCGCTGTAGCAGGCCGAGATGATGAGCACGCGATTCACGATGCCGGCCTCGTCCAGTGCGGTGCGCAACTGCTGCGGGGTCAAGGGCTCGGTGGAAAGCGGCCAGTGGCTGGAAGCCAGTTTGAAATCGCCCCCGCCATGCGAGGTGAGGTAGATCACCAACACATCACGCTCCTTGTCCATACGTTGGGCGAGCGCCTCTATGCCACGCTGCAAATTCACGGTGGTGGCCCAGGGGTGGCTGGCAAACGTGCTGACGTGGTTGACCATGTGCAGCACGCGGCGATGTGCGTCAAACCGGTCAGCCAGCACCTGAGAGACCATGGTGCTCTCGCGCAAAAACACGTTTTCGCCAGCGTAGGGTGCATACACCAAGCCCCAGACGAGCGGATGTGCCTCGTGCACACCAGGTCGGCTGGTGGCCAGTGCTTCAACGGCTTCCCGCCACACGGTTTGCTGGGTCTCAAAAGTCTCCTGGCTGAGGATCAAAACCGGCGGCGCCTCAGCCTGGTCGCTGTATGCCGGATCTTCACGCCACAAGGAACCGGGTACCTGCCACACCCACAACGTGGCCAGTAGCAGCACACCGCCCACGTACGCCACCACGCGCAGGACCGGCGCACCGAAATGGCGCAGCAACTTGACCTCCACGCCCACGACCCACACCACGTAGGCGCCGTAAAGAAGCCACACGGCATAAGAGATTCGCGCTTCCAGCACGTCGGCAAATTGCGCGAGCAGCTCACCGGCCAGCAAGGCTGGCAGCACCGCAATCAGCGACAGGCCAAACCAGGCTGGCAATCGGCTTCCACGGGCATCGGGCCAGATCGCCCACCACCCCATCCACAACATGCACAAGGTCAGCCCCAGCTGCGCGGCCCATACCTGGAGGTCTACGCTGGACGGGTGAGGCACTTCAAAATAGCCGCGACCCAGATCCACCAGACAGTAAGTCGCGAAAAGCCACAAAATTTGAAACACGGTGGGTGTTGCGCCACCAATTCGCGGGGACAGCCAGATGCTGGCGCGCAAGCCCTGTATCAACCACTGCCACGTGCCCAGCGCATCTGCGCTGCGTGCTGGTTGGATTGGAGACTGCTGCGGCTCCAGGAGATCGGGGGTGCAACCGGATTGGTCAGCGGCGATGGTGGGCTGGTCTTGCATGGCTTTGATCGTACAAGCCAGTCAAGAATCTGCGAAGGCAAGCCGTGACAACCTGACCCGTCGCCCCGACTGCGTCCAGATGCGGGAAATCAACCCGCTTTTTGTGCGTCGTGTTTGTTGCGTTTGATATGGCGGCTGGTCTTGTTTTCGCGATGTTGCAGGCGGGCGCGCTCTTTTTGGGTCACGGTGCCGTCGGCTTTGGCTTTTTCTTCAGCGGCGGCTGTACGGGCTTGCTGCTGGCCCAATCGATCGGCTTCTGTTTGCGTCAGGCTGCCCGATGCCACACCCTGGTTGATGCGGTTTTGCTGGTTGACCTGGCGCTGGTCCAGGCGCGGTGTGGCGGTGGGGTCAGCAACCGGGATTTGAGCGAAAGCGGTGCCAAAAGCGGTGAGGCTCAAGGCGATAAACAGGTGTTGAATCTTCATCAGAAACTCCTTGGGTTGTTACGAAACAGGGTTGCGGCTGGCATCGATGCAATCAACGCCGCCACACAACTGAAAACGCCCCGCAAGCACCGCCGCATCACAACCGCCCGGCAAACTTGTGTAAACCTTTGGTTGACTGTTGTTGGTTGATCGCTACCGGGAGGCTGCTGGCGCGGTGGATAGAGGGTCAAATATCACCGAGCTGGTACCGACGCCGACACCCACCTGTGCGCCGCCGATGTTGGTACCCACACCCACGCCTGCGCCTGCTGATATCTGGCCGCTCGTGTTCATCCCCACGCCCACACCGACGGGTCCCACGCCGGCACCAACACCCACGTTCAGACCGCCGCGACCCGCACTCACGCCGATCGACACACCGGGAAAAATCGGGATACCAACGCCTACGGAGGCGCACCCCACCAGCGCAATGGCCGTCAGCACCATCGCGCCCAACAAAATCACCGTGGGCAGCAATCGTTTCAATTCGCCAGAAACCGTTTTGGGTTTTTCGGATTTGCGGGGCAGCCGTTTGCGTCTTGATGCGGTCATTTACCTATGGTAGCGCCAGCAGTTTTACCAATTCGTGAACAAGTCGGCAGCGATACCAAACGCCGTGCTCGCGCCGGTGCCGCTCGTGACAAATACCACGCGCGTGTGGTCGTCGGGCTGCACGATCAGGCAATCGGTGCCTGCGCCACCGGGGGTGGTGGCCCCGGTGGGGTAAACGCCGGTCCAGCGCTCTTGCACATGCACCGGGCCCAGGTTGAGTGTTTCGTCCAGGTGACGCAAGATCAACTGATCAACCGCCTCGAATGCAAACGGCTCGGGTGTCAGTGCGTCATGGTGCGAGTCGCCCACGACCAGCGACCCATCTTCACTTTGCACCGCAATCAGGTGAATGCCATCGGCCATGCTTTGGGCTTCTTCTTGCGCAAGCTGAGTGCGCAGGGCTCGCGCCTGCGGCAAATCCGCGTAGCCGTGGTAGCGCACGAGGCTCAAATCAGCCATGACGGCGCTTCCAAGCATGAGCGGTTTTTCAGGCCTGACGCGCAGCATCTGCAGGCGCGTCAAATGCACGGTATTGCCCTTGGGGTGCTGTGCGAAATGCGCGTCCAGATACGGTTTGGCTATGCCGTTCAGCTCGGT
>JAYUXO010000312.1:0-3429 GCA_043753505.1 Comamonadaceae bacterium | reverse complement strand
AAGACTACGGCGTCACCCTGGTGCCCCTGCCACCCGGCAACTTTGCGAAAAACGACATCGCCTTTATCGACCCTAGCGGCGTCGACCACGACGCCCTGGGCAAAGCCCTGAACAAGGCCCTGTACAACTACATGCACGGCATCGGCCTGGAACAAAACGTGCGCAGCTGGTTTGATGTGCGCGTGCCCAAGACGAAGGTGGCACCCGACTTTGTGGAGCGGGCGCTGCAACGGATGGAGCCGATGTTGTCGGATGCTCCTGTTTTTATAGCTGGTTGAGCAGTATTGATAAGGGCTGGTGGGTGTTTTGGCTTTGAACTCTTTGAACTGGTAACGACGCTAGCCGCAGCTTTGTCTTGTTCTTGCCCTCCTTTGTAGGGAGGTTGAAAAAGCTTGGGGTGGGGAGGGGTTTGCGGCCAGACACAACACGTTTACGCAAAAAGCCAAAACAAACCCTGCGCTTAACATACATTACTTCCATACATCACATCGCGTAAACGAAATGCAAACCTCCACCCCAGCCTTGAACCGCACCCAGATCTACCTGACCGGTGTCCAGCAAAAAATGCTTGCTACTTTGGCGCAGCAGCGCGGCAGTTCCAGCAGCGCCCTGATTCGTGAGGCAATTGACGGCTATATCCTGGTGCACCAAGCGCAGCAGCCAGCCAGCAAAAAAGCCCGTCGCATGGCTGTAGCTGGCAGCTGGCAGCCCAACCCCCACTCGCCCGGCGTGCGAGCCTTGCGCCAAGAAGAGCGCTCGTTTTGAGCGCCTTATTCACCGCCTCTCCTGATCGCGAGCCGCTGGTTGACACCGATGTGTGGATTGACTACTTGCGCGGTCACCCGCAAGCCATCGAATTTGTCCAACAACTTCCCAGCCGGGTCTGGATCAGTGTCGTCAGCGTGGCCGAGCTCCACGCAGGCGTGCGCGAAGGTCACGAGCGCGACGCTTTAGCTCAACTGCTGTCAACCCTGGACGTAGCCACCCTGACCGCTGACATCGCAGCTAGCGGCGGCCTGCTCCGCCGCGAACATGGTCGCTCGCACGGAATGGGCTTGAACGATGCACTCATTGCTGCCACTGCGCTGCGGATGCAATTGCAGTTGTTTACCTTGAACATCAAACATTTTCCGGGGCTGGATGGGCAGGCGATTCAAAAGGCTTACGACAAGGGGTGACCGCAGACACCTATGCGATCAAATTTGAGCAATTTTTAAGCCGTTTAGGCTTATTGCCCTTGTGGATACTGCTCAAGCAGCTATGAATTATGTAGCAAACACATGGATTCAATCACCAGTTGCGTCTTGTGATGTGTGTATAGTTTAAAAGCTTTAATTTAACACCGGTAACTAGTTGAGGTTTTTGCTTTTTAGCGGTAGCAAAACGGTTTCGGCCGTTCTATTTCACGACCACATATTCAATATGAAACGATACAAACTTAATAGGCTGACTAAATACATACTGCCTATCTTAATGATGCTCATGTCGTTGGCATCCATGCCTGCTCAAGCAAAGGTTGAGCCATTTGGGTATGAATGCACGCAGAATGGTGGGTTTGAGATATGTACTACGCCGACTCCAACAGATTGGATTTATTATGGTATCGGCGGACGACACACGAGTTTGGATGCAGCGCTAGCAGCAGCAGAGAGTGGAATTGAAGCAGGATTGCCGATGTCGAACCAATATCGAGCGCGTTGCAGTAGTCTTAGCTTGAGTTACTTAAATATAGATTGGACTACACGGGTTTTCATGCCCTATCAACCCACTGTCGCCTACAACGATGGCCCGTCTACATTTCGTTTTAGCTACAAGGTTTGGGGAATAACAACAGGCGTATCTGGATTAACCTGTACAGACACCTACGAGCATGGGGCGTATATACATAGAGTTCGATTTTTACAATGCCCACCCGACACAAAACCCAATGAAATAATTCTCGGTGAAACCGTTGCTCTCAAATATTGCACAACTTTAGGAGTGCGGGTAGACCCCCCAATCTGCCGCGCCAGCAGCAATGGTGAAGCAGCAGGCAACCCGATCATTCCCGGCACCGGCGAAAAGCAGCTTTACGAAACAGATTACGTCGACAGCGCCCCGCACCCTTTAACCCTTAATCGCATTTACCGCAGCCGACTCGGCCAGACTGTCGGCTCGATGGGCGCAAAGTGGCTGCACAGCATGGATGCAGTGCTCAAGCGCAGCACGGCAAACGGTATAGCCAAAGTGCGCATCACACTGGGTAACGGCGTGGAGCGCAGTTTTACTTTAAGCAATGGACTTTGGGTGCCTGACATAGCAGGCAGTGAAACCTTGACCGAAGTGCCTGCCAACGGTGGCCCGGAATTGATTTACCGTAACCAAGATGACGTGATATTTAGATTCAAAGCCGTCGACAATGCACAGCCACTGACCGTAACCCAGCGAAATGGCTGGGTCATGACCTATACCTACAGTGCGGGGGGCCTGCTTTCTCAAGTGACCAACCATTTTGGTCGCAGCCTATCTTTTAGCTACAACACCAGTGGGCAAATTAGTCAAATTACCCGGCCTGATGGTCTCGCACTGCTGTACGAATATGTTCTTGGCACAGATGGTTCGTATCGTTTGAGTTCCGTGCGCCAGCCAGACAACACCAGAAAAACTTATACCTACCTCACTAGCGCCGAGCCTAAAAACGCCCTTATTGGCGTGACTGATGAAAACAATACCTCAATTGCAGCTTATGCCTACGACGGGCAGGGCCGCTCAACCACAACACAGAATGCGGGCTACACCAATCGATATGAAGTGAGATACCCAACGGTCGCAGGCGCACCAACACAAGTTATTGATCCGCTGGGAACGATGCGAAATTATCAATACAGCGCCCGTGCCTCGCAATTGGCTGTGACATCTGCGGACAAGCCAGGCAACTCAGGTTCGGCAGACGCCGCTATCACCGTTCAAAATAGTAGCGGCTTGATTGATTCAAACAGCGACTTCCTGGGCATCACCACCCAAACCACCTGGGACACCGCCCGCCGCCTGCCCCTGCAAACCACCCTGGCCGCAGGCCGAGCTGAAGCGCAGACCACGCAAACCCAGTGGCACCCCACGTTGCGCCTGCCAACCCTCATCACGGAGGCTGGCGCTACCGCAGGGGCTGGCGTTCGCACCACCGCCTACACCTACGACCCCCAAGGCAACCCCCTCACCGAAACCCTCACCGCCACCGCCCAGTCCCGCACCTGGGCCTACACCTACAACCCCCAAGGCCTGGTCGCCACCGTGGCCGACCCGCGCTCTGCCGCAGCAGGCAAGTCCTGGCAATTCACCTACGACACCTTGGGCAACCGCACCCGCGTGCGCAACCCCCTGAACCACGACACCACCTATACCCACGACCTGGCAGGCCGCGTGCTGTCTGAGACCGCCCCCAACGGCCTG
>JAYUXO010000311.1:0-8440 GCA_043753505.1 Comamonadaceae bacterium | reverse complement strand
TTCGCCCGGACAGTCTCAAGCCGGATCTGCTGGATGCGATGCAACGTGCGCAGGCCCTGGCAACAGTTCCTTGTCTGGGCTCAGCCCAAATGATGGTGCGAAGCCGCGTGCGTATTGCCTCGCTGAACGACGATTTGTACTTGCATTCGGCCTATCCGACCACGCAAGACAGCGCGGTGTTTTTCGGCCCCGACAGCTACCGTTTTGCCCGCCTGATTCGTCAGGCGATCTTGGCCAACCCGCAGACCCCTCAACGGGTACTGGATGTGGGTTGCGGCAGTGGTGTGGGTGGCTTGCTGGTGTCACGCCTGGTTACCGCGCGTTCACTTTTTCAACAAACGCCAGAAGTCACTTTAAATGACATTAACCCACAGGCTTTGCGCTACGCACGCATCAACGCTGCTGTGGCAGGCATTGATGCGGTGTTGGCACCTGGCGATGCGCTGGCAGCGGTGGACGGTGAGTTTGATCTTATTGTGTGCAATCCACCTTATCTGGACGATGCCAGCCAGCGCACTTACCGCCACGGCGGAGCACGGTTGGGCCGAGCCCTGAGCGTTCGAATTGCGCAGGAAGCACTCGACCGTCTGGCACCCGGTGGCCAGTTGTTGATGTATACCGGCGTGGCCATTGAAAATGGCGTGGATGCGTTGCGCACCGAATTGCTGGGGGTGCTGGAAAGCGCTGGATGTGACTGGTCGTACGAGGAACTGGACCCCGATGTGTTTGGTGAAGAGTTGGCCCGTCCGGTCTACGCCAACACCGACCGCATCGCTGCGGTAGGGCTGGTCGCCAGAAGAGCAGGAGCCGCATCTTGAGCCGCGCTGGTGCTGTCCGGCAGTCAGCAGACTCGCCCCAGCAATCGCTCAAACATGTGCCCGCAAGCCAATCTGTCCGCACTGACGCCCATGTGCACACCCATGCAGCTGCTGCAAACAACAGCTTCAAATCGCTGCCGCGTGACCCCGCCAGCGTGTCAACACAATCGCCGCCCCTGCGGCTGAACAGCCTGGAACGCTTGCCGAAGTGGCTGGTGTGCATTCCGCTAACGCTCCAATGGCTGGGTTTGAGCTTGCGTTACGGCAGCCTGACGCTGCCCACCGCAGCCAATCCGCACATTACTGCGGGTGGACTCGTGGGAGAAGGCAAGCTGGAGTACTTTGCCGGCATGGGGCCCGTGGCACTGGATGCAGTGGCACCTTACTGTCGGGTCACCACACGGTTTCAGGCGACCGATCCGGCATTGCAACAACAGCTGCAGCGTGCAGGACTGCGATTTCCCCTCATAGCGAAACCTAACGTGGGCTTGTGTGGCTACGGAGTGCAATTGATACCCAGCCGCCCCGCCCTGCACAGCTATCTGGCCTCGTTTCCCAAAGACCAAACCGTGATGCTGCAACAGTACCTGCCGCAAGAAGGTGAGGCCGGCATTTTTTACGTGCGAGACCCACACACCGGCCGGGGTCGCATCATTGGCATGGGGTTGCGCTACTTCGCCCGCGTCACGGGCGATGGCTGGCGCACATTAGCCCAGCTGGTACAAGCTGATCCGCGAGCACAGCGCGCTGTGCGTGGCAGCTCACATTTGTCGCACTTGAATCGTGCGTGGGTACCCGCCAATGGTCATATGGTGCGACTTGCGACAGTGGGCTCCCTGCGTGTGGGCAGCATCTACCGTAATGGACGCAGTTGCATCACCCCGCAACTGGTGGCCGCCATTGATGCGATTGCGCGCGACATGCCTGACTTTCATTTCGGGCGTTTTGATGTGCGTTTTGACAGCCTGGCGGACCTACGCTGCGGGCGTGGGTTGCACATCATGGAGATCAATGGCGCGGGCTCTGAAGCCATTGAAGCCTGGGACCCGCGCATTGGCATCCTGCAAGGCTTGCGATTGGTATTTGCCAAGCAACGCCTGCTGTTTGCCATTGGGCACAACAACCGGAAAAACGGCATACGCCCCATGAGGTTGCTAGCTCTGGCGCGGCTGCATTGGCACCAACTGAAACTAATCGCGCGTTACCCACCATCGAATTGAAGGCGAGCGGTGACGGCGTGTGCTTGTCCTACGCCTGCACACCAGCCTGTCTGATGCGCAACCCACAGCCTGCGCCGAACAATGGACTGTGTGTATCCAGCTTCTGACAGCGACGTGATTGCCCGATTTCAACCAGCTCGCATATTAAGGTCAACATGACACGTCCCAAAATTTTGACGGTTGCTGCTCTGGCGACATCACTGTGCGTCGTCTGCGGCACTTCTTTTTCGCAGTCTGGCGTAGCAGGCTACAACCCATCCTGATATGTGGTGCCCAGTATCAATCTCGTCAAACCCGACAGCGGTTTTGGCATCAGTGATTACGGCGAAGGTATGGGCCTGCGCTTCGGAAAACCGGTTTCACCGTCATGCGACATGCAGTTGGGTGGCTCGTTCACACGTTCCCGCGAAGGCGGCTCCACATTCCGGCGCAATGCCCTGGGTTACGTAACCCTATACCGGCTCACGCACCACACCCATGCAGGCTGCCGCCCAACCGTTGTCTGACGCACAGTCCGCATGGGCTGGCAGCTATTCCGCGCCATTGCGCGCCCAGCGCATGGTGACCGCAAGGTCAGCAGACGAACGCTTCGTGGCACTGCTGGATGCTTATCGGGCCAGTGGTGGCCTGGGGCGCGGTGACGAGGCAGTTAGCGTCTTGCGCGGGGCGGGACAAGGCGACCTGCCCACTCTGGCCCGTTGGGTATCGGATGGCGACGTGCTTTGTCTATCGTGGCAACGCGAGATTTGGTTGCCTCTGTTCCAGTTTGGTAAGCGGGCAAGCGCGTCGTGGGGACAACTTCGCCAGTCAATCCAGGAGCTCCACGCGGTGTACGACGCATGGGAGTTGGCCGAGTGGTTCGTTCAACCTCACGCAGTGTTGAATGATGAGACGCCCGTATCAAAAATATCAACGGATGGTCCTGCAGTTTTGCAGGCTGCCCGTGCAGAGCGATTTATCTTGCGTGGCTAAGTGGGGTTAAGTGGGGTCAGGTGCAGCGCTCAAGGCTGGGCGTACGGTGTCCATTGCCCAGCGGGTTGCGCCAGACGGTCCGCCACGATTTTTAATACCTGCGGGTTCCAGCCCATACCAATATGGCTGCCACTGACTTGCACATCCTCCACCTGCGTATCGTGAAAAACATGGGGCGCATGTATGCAGGTTTGCCAAGCGACGACGCCGTCAGAGCGGCTGTAGATTGAGGTAGTGGGGACGGGTGGCGGCGTGCGCAGCCTGTCATTCAAGGCCTGAGGAAACTGCGCAGACGCACCGCTGAGTAATTTGAATATCCAACCGACGTGCGTGTGATCTGCATCGGCGTTGAACGGTGTGGCTATCGTGATCACCTGCTTGACCTTCGGAGCCAGCAACTTGCCCAGCTCTCGTGCATAAATGCCGCCAAGACTCCAGCCAATCAGGGTTGCCGGTTGCCGGCGACCGCGCAGCAGAGTGGAGGTGTGCTCAGCCAGATCCACCAGCCAAGCATCGATGTCAGCACGCGGCCCCGTGTTGAGGCCTTTGCCCCAATCCATCGCGTTGTATCCCAACGACTGGCAAAAGCGTCGCAAGGGAGCCACTGCTTTGCCGTCGGTTGCCATGCCGGGAAAAATAATGACAGGTTCTCGATCTGAAATGGGTACGTCAGCGAAAGTTTTTATCTTTACTTTGTATTTCGGTTTTAAGTCGACCAGCAATTTAAAAGACAAAAATTCTGCTGTGGCGCGCCAGGGCTCGGCTGTCAACAATGCAAGTGACGGTTTTGAAAAATTTAATGTGGTGTCAGTCATATGGACAGATTAACAATATGTCCAGTATCTACAAATGCATTGTTTCCAGCAACTTCTACAGCTCGTGCAAAGACGTAGGACAACATCCTGAAGATGAATATTGTGGCTTCCTGATATCAAACGTGCGCTACCGTACGGCACGTTTAGATGGCATGTTCGCACGGCACGGTCCTACACTTGAACCCAAAAGTGACTCTAGCATAGCCTGCGTGGCACCGTTGCCATCTACTGAGGTAATGCCTATGTCTAACCCTAAAGCTGTTATTGACAACCAAATTGATGAGCTGCCGCCGTCACACGAACAGGCGGCCGACGAACTGAAAGCTATTCAAACAGAGCACATTCAGGCGATGGTTTCAGCCGTACCATACAACGAGCGTCAGCTCGGAGAATTTGGATTTCAATATGGTCTTTCTCCAGCAACGGGTATAACGGTGGAACCTGAATCAAGCTTGGTTACTGGCAGTACGTTATCTGAATCGAACAATAATGAAAAAACCGGCAACACCGCTCTGGAAGGTGACAATGCAACGATTGAATCACTGGACCGTGTACGTGTGGATTCAACCGGCGCAGTACTGACTACCAATCATGGCGTGGCCATCGCTGATAATCAGAATTCGTTGAAATTTGGTGTGCGTGGCCCGGCACTGCTTGAAGACTTCATCCTTCGGGAAAAAATTACTCATTTTGACCACGAACGCATCCCCGAGCGTATCGTGCATGCGCGTGGATCTGCCGCACATGGCTACTTTGAGTGCTACGAGGCATTAACCTCGTATACCAAAGCAGCTCCTTTCAAAAATGCCGGAAAAGTAACTCCGGTATTTGTGCGTTTTTCTACTGTAGCCGGTGAGCGCGGCTCCAAAGATACTGCGCGCGACGCACGGGGTTTTGCAGTGAAGTTTTATACAGATGAAGGCAATTGGGATTTGGTGGGTAATAATATCCCGGTGTTTTTCATTCAGGATGCAATTAAATTTCCCGATCTGATTCACGCAGTTAAACCTGAGCCGAATAATCAAATACCGCAGGCTGCCAGCGCGCACGATACTTTTTGGGATTTTGTATCGTTGATGCCGGAATCTACACATATGCTGATGTGGGTCATGTCTGATCGGGGTATTCCGAGAAGTTACAGTACCATGGAAGGCTTCGGCGTGCATACTTTCCGCTTGATCAATGCAGCCGGTGAATCAGTATTCTGTAAGTTCCATTGGCACCCGAAAGCGGGCACCCATTCCATGGTGTGGGATGAGGCAGTCAAAATATCGGGAGTCGACCCTGATTTTCATCGCCGCGATTTATGGGATCGTATTGAATGTGGCGCTTATCCCGAGTGGGAATTGGGGTTGCAGATATTCACGCAAGAGCAGGCAGATGCCTTCAGTTTCGACATACTGGACGCCACCAAGCTGATTCCTGTCGAGCTGGTGCCAATTCAACCGGTGGGGCGTATGGTATTGAACCGCAATCCTGACAACTTTTTTGCAGAAACAGAGCAGGTTGCTTTTTGCACGGCACATGTGGTGCCAGGTATTGATTTTTCAAACGATCCGTTGCTGGCTGGGCGTATTCACTCTTATCTGGACACCCAGATTTCCCGGCTGGGCGGCGTTAATTTTCACGAAATTCCCATCAATGCTCCCGTGGCGCAGGTGCACAACAACCAGCGCGACGGCCAGCATCGCCAAGCGATTCATCGCGGGCGGGTTTCTTATGAGCCCAATTCGCTGGGCGGCGGTTGCCCGTTTCAGGCGGGTGCGCAGCAGGGTTTCATGAGCTTTCCAGCGCGGATGGATGCACAGGAAGAGCATGCCAAGGTGCGCGGCAAGCCCGAGAAGTTTGCCGACCATTACACACAGGCAACGCTGTTTTATGAAAGCCAAAGCGCGGTCGAACAAGCTCATATCGCGGCAGCTTTCCGCTTCGAACTGAGCAAGTTGACAGTGCCTGCGATACGCGAGCGCATGGTGTCTTCCCTTTGCAATGTGTCAGATTCACTGGCGCATGCGGTAGCGGGCGGTCTGGGCATGGATCCTGTGCCACCCGCCATGCCCCGCGCCCTGCCCCATCCTGCAGAACCCGAAGTTAAAACATCTCCTTCACTCTCGCTGCGGGCGCGGCCTGGCGATGGTTCAATCAAGGGCCTGAAAGTAGCTTTGCTTATTGCGCCCGGGGCGCGGGCTGACAGCTTGCAACAAGTTCAAACAGCGCTTCAAGCACAAGGTACGGTAGCCAAGCTAGTGGGCCCGCGAATTGGTCCTATCAGCATGCATGACGGCACGCAGCTGATGGCAACAGCATCGCTAGAGACGGAACCTGGCTTTTTGTTTGATGCACTGGTGTTGCCGGATGGTGAAGACGCAGTGGCCGTGCTGGCGCGCATACCAGCAGCCCTCGACGCCATCCGCGACCACTACTCCCACGGTAAAAGCCTGCTGGTGATTGGCGCATCTAATACATTGCTTGAGAAGTCGGGCGCGAGGGAGCAGGTGCTCGATGCCGAGGCCACACCAGGCTTGATATCGTGTGACGATGAAACACTGGACGAATGCATAGTCATGTTCCTGGCTGCAGTGGCGGTACAGAGACACCCGGAGCGCGAACTGATCTAGGTTCCGGACTCTTGCGGGGGAATATGTGATGGTGCAGCCCGGATGTTCTGCCACGATGGAAGTCGTGCAACACAAAGCCGTATCCACGAATTTCTCTGCAAGCGTCGCGCAATAAATGAGTTCGACATATGAGTCAAATCATAGACTCACCCTTATAAAAATTGCTCGAGCAGCTACTATTTATATAGCAAACAAAAAATACAGCTTATTGAATAAGACCATTCTTGAGCGCGTAGTAAGTCAAGTCGCTGTTGGTGGTCAGGTTCATTTTTTCCATCACACGCGTGCGGTAAGTGCTCACGGTTTTGACGCTTAAAAACATGCTGAGTGCCATGTCGCCAATGGTTTCGCCTTTGGCCAGGCGTAAAAACACTTGTAGTTCACGTGCAGACAGCTGCTCATGCACAGGAACATCTGGCTGACCCGGATGGCTGGAAAGGCCGTCTGCCAGCAACTGCGCTACCGCAGAACTGACGTATTTACGCCCCCTTGTCACCGTGCGGATGGCTTTAACAATTTCATCCGGATCGCAATCTTTGCTCAGGTAGCCACTGGCCCCCTGGCGCAGCAACGTAGTCGCGTAGTGCGCTTCAGGGAAACCACTCAAAATAAGTACCGGCAATTCAGGCGCGCGAGCCTTGATGGCCGACAACGCGTCCACACCGCTTTGGCCCGGCATGGAAATGTCCAGCAACAACACATCCACCTCGCCGGCTCGAACAATGTCAATAGCCTCTTTGCCATTGGACGCTTCGGCTACAACCGTAAAGTCGATCTGGTCTTGAAAAAATTGTCGTAGGCCCACCCGAACCATGGCGTGGTCGTCAACGATGGCAATTCGAATCATGTATGCACCTCTTCTCTTATGTTCCCACGTTTACCAGTTCTGAAGCGCAGCAGCCCGCCAGACTGGGTTTTGTCCTACAAGGTCGCCAGCCGTTTGCGTACAAGGCTTGTGCAGCGCGCCCTATGTTTTAAGGAGCTTGGTCAAAGCACACTAAATTCAATTTTTGAATAGGGTTGCATATGCTGCACTATGCTGTCGTTTTCTTTGTCATTGCGCTTATTGCTGCCGCGTTCGGATTCGGCGGCATTGCTGCCAGCGCGGTAGGCATTGGCAAGGTGCTGTTTATCATATTTTTGTCATTGGCCATTGCCAGTTTCATTTACGGACTTGTCCGCAAGCCTTGAGGTTAAGCGACACATCTCACTTTTTTTAAGCCTTTTCCCGTCCCTTCCGCAAACCATAGGAGTTTTTATGAACATTTCCAAACCTGCAGACGCTTTGAGCAACCTGACAGACCAGGCCGCCCAATCTGCTGATAACGCGATTCGCGCTACACAAGGTGTTGCCAACCAGGCGTTTAACAGCCTGGCTGGGACCGTGCAAGACATACGCCAGCAAGCTGGTCCCATGCTGACACAGGCAGTCGACCAGGTAAACCACTTGGCGCATCAAGGCGCAGATGCCGTGCGCGAAGGAGCCCACCAATTGCGCACCACTGCACAACACGCCAGTGACAGCACGCTGAACTACGTGCGTAATGAACCGGTGAAAGCCATGTTGATCGCGGCTGCAGCCGGCGCTGCGATCATGTGGGTGGCCAGCCACAGCGGTCGCTCACACCACAACCGCTAGACGCTATGGGCCTCGCCGAGATATACCCACTGCTTAGCTTGGTGGCCACCAAACCTGGACTTCTGGCCGACCATGCAGAGGGCTATATCGACCTGGTGTCGCAAGAACTGGCGCAAGCGGCTGAAAGTTACAGACGCACCGCTGTGTTGATGGCGATTGGCCTGTTGTGCTTTGTCGTGGCGCTGGCGCTGTCGGGGGTGGCGTTGATGCTGTGGGCCACGACCCCAGCCGCTAATTTGCACACACCGTGGGCTCTGGTGTGCGTACCGCTAGTTCCAGCGGTGGCGGCGGGGGTCTGTTGGGTTTTGTCGAGTTCGAAACCTACGGGCGGTCATTTCCACCATTTACAGGAACAACT
>JAYUXO010000310.1:0-3447 GCA_043753505.1 Comamonadaceae bacterium | reverse complement strand
TGTTGCAGGCGCTGGATCGCTGCGACTCCCCTCAAGTGAGCATGACGCACGAGTTGATGGCACGGCTTCTGGGCGTGCGCCGCGAGGGCGTGACAGCTGCCGCGCACCGGCTGCAACTGGCGGGTGTGATTGGCTACAACAGGGGACAGGTGGAGGTGATCAACCGTCCGCGTATGGAATGCATGGCCTGTGAGTGCTACGCGGCGGGCAAGCGCGGGCAGCCGCGCTTGTTCCCCAGCCTATGACCAGATGACGCGCCCTGCGGCAGGCATGACAGATGATTGCGAGCCAACGAAAGTACATCTGACCACCTCTTCCAACCAGCTACTTGAATTTTTACCGCCCAAAGACCGCCAGCGCCTTTTGAAAGCGTGTGAGCCGGTGCAGCTGGAGTTGTCTGAGGTGTTGGCCGAATCAGGTAAAGCTGTCAAGCATGTTTACTTTCCCTGCAACAGTTTTATTTCATTACTTGCCCAGGCACCACTGAGTCAGGATCTGGAGGTGTACATGGTTGGACGTGAAGGTATGCTGGGTGCGCATGAGGCGCTGGGCGTGTCTGCCGCACCGCTGAAGGCTCTGGTTCAAGGGAAGGGCCTGGCTTTGAAGCTGCCCGCTGCCACCTTTCGTGCCGAGCTCAAACGCAACACCAGTTTGCAAAGGGTGATTAACCGGTACCTGTATTTCCTGATGGGGCAACTGGCAGCGTCTGCCGCCTGCATTCACCACCACGTGATCAGCCAGCGCCTGGCCCGCTGGCTGTTGATGAGCCAGGACCGCGCGCAGGCTAATAGCTTTTACGTGACGCATGAATTTCTTGCCTACATGCTGGGCGTGCGCCGGGTGGGCATTACTACCGCGGCCGGGCCGTTGCAAAAAATTGGTTTGATTGCCTACAACCGCGGTGAGCTCACGGTGCTGGACCGCCCCGGGCTTGAGAAAGCGGCCTGCGGCTGCTACGCCGCCGATCAACGGGCTTACCGTCAAGTGCTGGGTGCGGCAGTTTGAACTCATTTTTAAGGCAAATTGGCAGGGAACCTTTGCATTACCCTTTGAGGAATTGCTGCAACCGGATTGGGATGCAGCGCAAGGCGTCTTTTTTGCAGTCAATAGTCGGCTATTGACAAGAAAAGCAACGCAGTCGATGCCCCTGAGGCCGCTTGATCGCAGACCGCAAAGGGTTTTGCAGAGGTTCCTTAGCCCTTTTAGATATTGCTCAACCAGCTATCAATTCAGGAGTCAATCTGTGTCAATTCAACAGCCTTACCAACCCAACTTCACGTTCACCAGCACGCCTGATCCGGCGGCGGCGCAAGAAGTACCCGTTCATCATGTGCCACATGGTCTGTCAGATCGCTTCGCGCTGGGCTTTACCAGGATGCTGCGTTGGGGTGCAGACACGTTTTTTGCCAAGCGCTACGGCCACCGCGCCATCGTGCTGGAAACCGTAGCCGCCGTGCCCGGCATGGTGGGCGGCATGGTCACGCACCTGACATGTCTGCGCCGCATGAAAGATGACGACGGCTGGATCAGGACGTTGATGGAGGAGGCTGAAAACGAGCGCATGCACTTGATGACTTTCATCGAAATCGCCAGACCGACCTGGTTCGAGCGCGCGGCAATCTTGCTGGCGCAGTGGATTTTTCTGGTGGGCTTTTTCGTGCTGTACCTGGTCTCGGCCCGCACTGCGCACCGGGTGGTGGGCTACTTTGAAGAAGAAGCGGTGATTAGTTACACCCTGTACCTGCAGGAAATTGATGAAGGCCGCTCGCCTAACGTCCCAGCCCCAGCGATTGCAAAGCACTACTGGAAGCTGCCTGCAGATGCAACGCTGCGCGACGTGATCATGGTGGTGCGTGCCGACGAAGCCCACCACCGTGACATCAATCACGGCTTTGCCAGCCAGCTGGCAGGCCTGCCAGTTGATAACAACCATAAAACTGCGCCGTATCCCAAGCATGCCGACGAGATTCGTATGCAGGCTTGAGCATGAAATTGACTTGCACCGTCTTTCTCGGGCCTCGGGAGGATGCAGAGGTTCTTTAAGTGTCAAATCGGCCATCAGCCCTTTTAAATACTGCTCAAACAGCTATTATTTTTATAGCGTTTTATGTCTCTTTAGTTTTGATCAGCGTTCAAGTATTTGTAGCGCTGTTGTAGGCGTTCGCCGATTGGTTTTCAGGCGGATGGACTACCCGGCAATTTCTCACATCAAATTAACATTTACAATTCTACGAAATCAGTCTGCGTCAGCATGACAAGCTTAGTTTAAATACGATACTCAATGAAGGAACCATCACCATGAAAATCAAATTACTCATATTGTCGGCTGCCCTGAGTTGCGCCTTTTCTAATATGGCTACAGCCATGACCAAAGACGAATACAAAGCGCAAAAAGACAAAGTAGCTGCTGACTACAAGGTCAATCGCGGCAAATGCGACAGTTTTAAATCCAATGCAAAAGATATTTGCCTTTCAGAAGTAAAAGGCGCGAGAAAAGTAGCCTTGGCCGAGGCCGAATCAGCCTATGAGAGTACTGCCCGAAACGCCGAAAAAGTGAGGATGGCTAAAGGGGACGCAGCCTACGATACGGCCAAAGAAAAATGTGATGACGCCGCTGGAAATGCCAAAAATGTCTGCCGGAAAGAAGCCAAGGCTGTACATGTCAAAGCAATTGAAGAAGCGCGTGTGGTCAGGGTAAAAGCCGATACGGGTCAAATCAATAAAGAAGTGCGCAATATGGCAACCAAAGAAGAAAACGAGGCTAATTACAAAGCCGAGGCTGCACGCTGCGACAGCATGACGGGTGCCGCTAAAGATACTTGCGTGAGTCAAACTAGAATGAAATTTGGCATGAAATAAATCTTGATGGCTGGCGAAACCGCTGCGTGACCCCGACGAACTGTTGCAATGCAGATCGCGATGAAGCGTTGAGCGAAATTTAATTTAATCAGATGGTGAGTGATGGACGGCCCGTTCGCTCCCATCCTGTTCCGCCATCGATGGCCCGCAAGACCGTTTTCTGCCCGCCGTCAGCAGCTGCTGTCAGACAAGGCAGGTCTCGCGCGTTTTTGCCAGCAGTGTGAGCAACGCCTGTGCAGCAGGTTTTGACGAGGCAGGGTTTTGTCCGGTAATCAGCAAACCGTCAGTCAGCACATGCGGCTGCCAGTCAGCTGCTTTGGTGTAAATGCCGCCGTTTTTCCTGAGCATGTTTTCCACCAGAAACGGCACGACATCTGTCAGCCCGGCAGCGGTTTCTTCGGTATTTGAAAACCCGGTTACCGCCTTGCCCGTTACCACCGATTCGCCATCTTTGTTTTCTGCATGGCGCAACACCGCAGGCGCATGGCACACCATTGCCACGGGTTTGCCAGTTGCCAGCATGGCTTCAATCAATCCAATGGACTGCTCATCTTTTGCCAGGTCCCACAAAGGACCATGTCCACCGGG
>JAYUXO010000309.1:0-8479 GCA_043753505.1 Comamonadaceae bacterium | reverse complement strand
TAAAGTTTGTGAAATCAGCAATAACCTGGAGTAAAGATCTGACCTCAATATTCTGAAAGTTGAGTGATAGCTTTTCACCACTGTAGCCTGGTCCTTGGGTAAGTTTGCCCGGATCAACTTTTTGCTGCCGTACTTCGATAACGAACTGATTATCGCTTTGGTATGCACTGTGCTCCCAAGCACCTTTAGGGTCGATTACAACGCGTACTCTGTCACCCGTTTGGAATGTAGTCACGGTTTGTACGGGAGTTCCAAAATCACCTACATCCAATCGACGTCGAAGTCCCTCTGGCAGTGTAGACTTTAGAAATTCCACTACCAATGTTTGCCCTTGCTGCCTGATATCGACACCTATCTGATTATTAGCCAAATCAACGACAACTCGGCCGGCCCCATCTGGACCACGGCGAAAATCAACATCTCGCAATGCGAGATTTTCCCGATTTCTCCCCTCTGCAAATGCTGCGACTGGTATGTTAATCTGGGGCGAAATAGCTGCCGAATCTAACGAGACAAGTAATGATTTTCCAACGATCTGTGTGCGATAAGAAGCCGCACTCTTCAGGTTCAATACAAGCCTGGTTCGTTCACCAGACTGAACAACATTAACTGATTTCAAGTTACCCTGATTAATCTCTACGACAGACCGTCCCATACTGTTTGAAACACCTGGAAAGTCGAGTGCAATGCGCGCTGGGGTTTGCACAATAAAGCCTGTTGGAGCAACTGTTAAGGCTTGCGAGAAATCAACTCGAACCACCTCAACTCCGCCCTGGAGTGAAGAACTAATCGATTCAATCGCTCCACTCTGACTATAAGACAAACTACTGTGAGCAAGTAATAATAGTCCGACAGCCCAACATCCAAGGGCATGTTTGATTGTTTTAAAGTTTGGATGCGTCATTTCGACCTCTCTTGTAGTTGAAGCGTAGCTACACGCTCAATCCATTCGCCAGCGGCGTCTTGGACAATTTCACGAAGTACTACCTCAGTTTCCGATATTTTTGATATCCGTCCATAATTCTGACCGAGGTAGCTACCGGCTTTGACTTGATACAACAAATTGTCGACTCGAACGAGTGCTACAGGTGCACCTGTACTAAATAGTGTTCCAACCATCGCAACTGAGTCCAGAGGATACCCCTCCAAAACCTCTTTCCGACGTGATAGCTCCGGTGCTATCAGCGCTGCGTTAGCAGTGCTTTGCGAAGATTCCCTCTTCAACGCTTGGGTCAACTTCAAATTACTGAAGGGATCAATTGAAGCTTCTTGAACATAGGACTGTGGAACAAATTTTTTAGGCTCCGTAATCGGATCCACTCTAGGTCGTGTTAAATTTCGTTGCTCCGCCATCCAAGTGTCAATTTCTTCCTGTTCTGACGAACTACAAGCGCCTAACACTAATAATACAGATAATAAAGTTGTGATACTTATGGCATTCATTTACCCGCTCCTTTAGGAGCTGACGCAGCGGCCTTTCGTTGGGCGGCTACCTCCTCTTGATCTAAATATCTGAAGGTCTTTGCAGTTGCTTCCAATATTAAAGATCCGTCACGGCCAGAAGTGACACCCAAATTATTTAACGTAACTATCCGAGAAAGATTTGCGATGTCAGAAGCAAAAGAACCGATATCATGATATTTGCCGCTTATTTTTAATGCAATTGGCAATTCAGCATAGTACTCTTTTACAGTTGCTTGTCCTGGCTTAAACGATTCGAACTGAAGACTTCTTCCCAAGCCTGCTTGATTGATGTCCGAAAGAAGGGCATCCATTTCCGCCTTACTAGGTAACTGTTTCTCTAATTGAGTCACATACTGTTGAACTTGTTCTCGCTGCTTCTTCAAAGCCTCCAAATTGACGGCCTGTACTAGTTTTTTCTTATAGTCCTCGCGAAGCGTGATCTCTTTTGTCCGCTCTACCTCCAATTCATCAGCCGACCCACTCAACCATAAAAACCAGAGCGCAGTCACAATAGCCGCAACTAAAACGGCGCATAGTACCGCCCGAGGCAAAAGGGGCCACGTAGAAGGGTCGTTTGGATTCAGCCCCCTAAATTGATTAGCGAACCACTGTTGAAGCGCCTGAGCATCAAGTTTTGAGTAAGCAGTAGCCATACGCATGAAAATTATGTTTTTGCTGAAGCGGGCTTTGCACTGGTTGGTGCAACCATGTCGCCAGCAACTGGCGCTGGTTTTTTAAATTCACTTGCCTTTGCCAGCTGCGCACGAATATCAAACTTGGATACCCGCCGCTGCTCTTTTGGGCTTAGTGATATAGTATTAGTAACAATTTCAATTAAATCTGGTTTTCGTAGCCAGTCACTGTTATTTGTTAGATTACGTAGTAGTTCGGAGACCCGTTCATTAGACTGCGCAAATCCTGATAGGGTTATAACTTGGTTTTCTTGCTTAAGACTTGTTACATATACCCCATCAGGTAGCTGACGCACTAGCTCATTTAATAAATGTACAGGCAAATTGCGGTCGGCTTGCAAATCTTCCACAGCTTGCTGTCTCGCTTTCAACGCAGCTATTTCAGATTGCAAAGTCGTAATGTCTTTAATTTGTCCTTCAAGCCTGCTTATTTCATTTTTGAGTATGTTATTTTTATTCTGCTGTGTCGAAATTTGTCCTTGGAACCATAAAAAAACAATTCCAGCAAGCACACCTCCAACCAATGCAGCTGCGCCCAGGGATACATAGAATGCATCACGCCTTCGCTTTCTTGCAGCCTCTCTGTGGGGAAGTAAATTAACCAAAATCACTGTAAAAATCTCCTCAGAGCCAGACCGCATGAGGTTAAATAAGATGGTGCTTCTCTCCGCATCTTTTTCTCCCGAATGGTGTCGCCTATTTCCATACCGTCAAACGGATTCGCTAAACTACATGCAAACGATGTTTGCTGAGTAACAGCCTCAACTAGACCCGGCAACGCAGCCGATCCCCCACCTAACATAATATAGTCGACCCTGTTGTGGGGTGTGCTTGTAAAAAAGAACTGTAAAGCTCGAGCTACTTCCTGAGCCATACTATCAACAAACGGACGAAGCACACCAGGCTCGTAGTCTTCGGGCAGGTCCCCGCTACGCTTCTTTGATTCAGCTTCCTCAGGTGAAAATCCGTATTGACGAACAATCAATTGCGTCAATTGCGCACCTCCAAAGGCCTGATCCCTATCATATAAAACTTCATCGTTTTTTAGCACTTGCATACTGGTTGTAAATCCGCCTACTTCAAAAAGTGCGACGATCATGTCGACACCCTTTTTAGGCAGTGCATCGACAAGACGTCCAACAGCCAAACGAGACGAATATGACTCAACATCGATGATGACCGGTTTCAGGCCGGCCGCTTCAGCCAGACCCTGCCTGTCTTGAACTTTTTCTTTGCGTGATGCTGCAATAAGAACTTCTACATCTCCGACAGATGAAGCGCTAGGTCCGACGACGCAAAAATCCAGACTTACCTCATCTAATGAAAACGGTATGTATTGATTGGCTTCGGCCTCGACTTGAATTTCGAGCTCCTGTTCAGACAGACCACCAGGCAGTGTTATTTTTTTTGTAATCACCGCGGAAGGCGGAAGTGCCATTGCTACGTTTCGCGTTCTGGTACCACTCTTTTTGACAACTTTTCGCATTGCTTCTGCGACCTCGTCAAATTTTTCTACGTTTCCATCTGTAATCCAACCGCGCTCCAATGGCTCGATTGCACAGCGTTCCAGAACGTAATTTCCAGCTTTATCTCGACCTAGCTCCACAAGCTTCACGCTAGACGAACTAATGTCCAAACCCAACAAAGGAGCAGGCTGTCGACTGAACAAGGACCCCATTGAAATCAAGGCATTCCCCAGTTGCTAAAAAACTCAAAAAATCTTGAGAAGTTACTTGAATGCTAGCAGCAAGACTGTTGACTGGCAAAGGATTTTCAGTGAGTGACTTTATTTGACCGTTGCCAAAATCATACGCGTCATGTAATGGGAACTACTTCATTGGGCTGCTGCAGTCTGGCTGCACGACGGTGAACCGTGCGTTTTCCGTCATGTAGCCGGACTGCCTTTCTATAATGTTTTACCTTTTCTTGACCATGTAATGAAACCCTCCACTACCGCTTCCGTGCCACATACCGCTGGCCGCAACGATCGCAGTACCCTACCTTTGTGGGCCCGGTGGGGGTTGAAACTTGCTACGTGGGTTGCTGGCATGTTGGTTGCTCTGGGCTTGGCATTGATAATTTTGGTAACTGTTGCGCTTTCGGTGGCGTTTCCTAACCTGCCCGACATCTCCGATCTTTCTGACTACCGACCCAAGTTGCCACTTAGGGTCTACTCATCGGACAATGTTTTGATTGGTGAATTTGGAGAAGAGCGGCGCAACCTCACACCGATAAATGACATTCCTAAAGTGATGGTAGATGCTGTGCTGGCCATCGAAGACGCACGTTTTTTCTCTCACGGAGGCGTGGACTACAAGGGCGTCGCGCGAGCAGCAGTAGCCAATTTGGGACGAACCAGAGCGCAGGGCGCATCCACCATCACCATGCAAGTTGCGCGCAATGTTTATCTGTCCGCTGAGAGAAGCTATACCCGAAAGATTTATGAGGTTCTGCTGACATTCAAAATGGAGCACCTACTCACCAAGGATCAGATTCTGGAAATTTACATGAATCATATTTTCCTGGGTAACCGGGCGTACGGTTTTGCGTCTGCCAGTGAGATTTATTTTGGGAAACAGCTTAAAGACGTCAGCGTCGCCGAGGCTGCCATGTTGGCCGGCTTACCCAAAGCCCCCTCCACTGCCAATCCTGTTGTCAATCCCAAGAAAGCGCGGGCTCGACAGCTAATTGTCATCGACAGAATGGTGGAAACTGGCTTCATTACGACAGCCCAAGCTGAATCCGCCAGAGCCGAAGACTTGAAGGTACGTGCTGGGCCCGATGAAACCAGACTGCATGCCGAATATGTTGCCGAAACCGTTCGGCAACTTGTATTTTCACAGTATGGTGAAGAAGCTTATACGCGCGGGCTCAATGTATACACCACGCTCAAATCAGTCGAACAAGACGCTGCATACAAAGCCTTGCGCAAAGGGATCATGGATTTTGAACGGCGGCAGGTTTATCGAGGTCCAGAAAAATTTATTGACATTGGCGCTGGTGCCAAGCTGTCTGAAGAAGCGATCGATGAAGCACTGACCGATTTACCGGACAACGGGGATTTGCTTTCGGTGGTGGTGCTGGAGGCAAACACCAAGCGTGTATTGGCCGTACGCCAAAACGGAGAGCAAGTTGAAATTACCGGTGAAGGCTTGAAACTTCCTCAATCGGGATTGAGCGAAAAAGCACCGCCGAAAATAAAGATTCGACGAGGCGCCGTCATTCGGGTTATGAAAACGCCAAAAAACACTTGGGAGATCACGCAACAGCCTGAGGTCGAAGGCGCTTTTGTAGCGTTAGACCCGCGTGATGGTTCGATTCGCGCGCTGGTCGGTGGGTTTGACTTTAATAAGAACAAATTCAACCATGTAATGCAGGCGTGGCGTCAACCAGGGTCGAGTTTTAAACCATTTATTTATTCTGCAGCGCTCGAAAAAGGCTTCACGCCATCAACAATTGTCAACGATGCACCACTTTTTTTCGACGCCGGTGTCACTGGAGGTCAACCATGGGAACCCAAAAATTATGATCAAAAATTTGATGGGCCGATGCCCTTGCACACGGCTCTGGCCAAGTCCAAGAACATGGTTTCAATCCGAATTTTGCAATCTGTAGGAGCCCAGAACGCGCAGGACTGGATTGCTCGTTTCGGTTTTGACGCCGACAAACATCCCCCATACCTCACCATGGCGTTGGGTGCTGGCTCCGTTACGCCTATGCAGATGGCGACGGCTTACTCAGTGTTTGCCAACGGCGGCTACCGCGTCAATCCCTGGCTCATCACCCGCATAACAGATCAAAAAGGTAAAGTGTTGCTGGAAAGCCAGCCACCTGCTCGAAACGAGTCGATGCGCGCCATTGACGAGCGCAACAGCTTCATCATGAGTCGTCTAATGCAGGAAATCACCCGCTCCGGAACCGCTGCTAAAGCGCAAGCAACGCTGAAACGGGTTGATTTATACGGAAAAACGGGCACCACCAACGATGCGATCGATACTTGGTTTGCGGGCTACCAGCCCACCATCGCAGCGGTGGTTTGGATGGGTTATGACAATCCACGCAAGTTAGGTGATACGGCCACCGGGGGTGCACTCAGCCTGCCTATCTGGATTTCATTCATGGAAACAGCGCTCAAAGGTGTTCCGGTACGTGAGCCAACTCCGCCCGAAGGCGTGGTGAATGTGGGCGGCGAGTGGTACTACGAGGAATACGCCCGCAGTTCCGGGGTTAGCAGCCTGGGACTGGGTGACAGACTACCTTCCTCTGGAAGCGCACCCAGTCCGGTTGACGGCAGCTTGATGAACTCGGATGGTCAACCACCGGCTGCGTCGCCACCCACAGAGGAAAAGAAAAGCATCCTCGATCTTTTCAGGAATTAGGACTTAAACACCAATTCAATGCCGCTTTGCATAGTGGCGCTTGTCGTGAGTTGTGCAAAAAACTCTCCCTGCCCTTTAGTGTCTTGCCAAAGACCATCAACAAAACGGTAGTGGTATCCACCAGAGCGCGCCGCCAGCCAGACTTCGTGCAAAGGTTTTTGTAGATTCACCACGATCTGGCTGCCTCCGGCGAAAAGCAGCGTCACCATACCGCCGCTGCGCTGGTTGTCGATGTCGGCATCGGATTGGCTGTTGATGGTGTCGCAGCAGGCTTCGATGCGACACAGCAACTTCTCCGCATGATCCAGGAATTCCAGGTCGGTCATTACAATTTATACATGTTAAAAATTGCTCAAATTCTAGTCAATGCACGCTGCATCAAAAATACCAAACGCAATTTCAGCCTGGGGTTGTGTGTGTTTGCGTTCGCAGGCTGTGGACAAAAGGGTGCCCTGTATCTACCCACCGAGCCCGCAGCTGCTAACCGCGCCACCTTGCCTGAAGCACTGAACCCCAATACCCGTCCTCTGCCAGTAAATCCTGCACCGGTGCCCACGCCTGTCCCCTTATCCGCCAAACCATGAGCCTCAACATCTCCCTACCGGGTTCGCCTTATATTGCTTATCGCGCAAGCGATTTGTTCGTCGAAAACCGGCTGTTGCGCGACCTTGCGCGGCAGCATGACACGCCTTTGTTTGTTTATTCAAAAGCCGCCATGCTGGACGCGCTTGCCACATATCGACGCGGTTTTGCCGGTCGCGACGCTCAAATCTGCTATGCCATGAAGGCCAATTCGTCGCTGGGTGTACTACAGGTGTTTGCACAGGCTGGCTGTGGTTTTGACATCGTTTCTGGCGGTGAGTTGACAAGGGCCCTGACTGCAGGCGCGGACCCTGCTCGCATTATTTTTTCTGGTGTGGGCAAAACGCGCACTGAAATGCGCCAGGCACTTGATGCTGGAATCGGCTGCTTCAACGTGGAAAGCCAGGCGGAACTCCATGTGTTGAACGAGGTCGCCGTGGCTCGAGGCCACAACGCCCACATCAGCATTCGCGTGAATCCAAATGTCGATGCCAAAACCCACCCGTACATCTCGACTGGTTTAAAGGCCAACAAGTTTGGCGTGGCCCATGAGGAAGCCCTGGCCACATATCTAATGGCCGCATCCTTGCCTGGCTTGAAAGTAGTGGGGATTGACTGCCATATCGGCTCCCAAATCACCGAAGAAACGCCGTATCTGGATGCCATGGACCGCGTGCTTGATCTGGTCGATGCCGTTGAAGCGGCAGGTATTTCGATCGAGCACATCGATTTTGGCGGCGGTTTGGGCATCAACTACAACGGCGACCAGCCACCCGCTGCCGACGCGTTGTGGGCCAAGTTGCTGGCGCAGTTGGACGCACGCGGCTATGGCCAGCGCAAGCTGATGATTGAGCCGGGCCGCTCGCTTGTGGGCAATGCGGGGGTGTGCGTCACGGAAGTGTTGTATCTCAAGCCCGGTGAGCAAAAAAACTTCTGCGTCGTGGACGCTGCAATGAACGACCTGCCCCGCCCGGCGATGTATCAGGCTTTTCACGCCATTGTCCCGCTGACCCTCACACGCGCTGACAGCACGCTATACGACGTGGTGGGCCCGGTGTGCGAAAGCGGCGACTGGATAGGGAGAGATCGGCAATTGAACGTGCAGCAAGGTGACTTGCTGGCCGTGTTGTCAGCCGGCGCCTACTGCATGAGCATGGCCAGCAACTACAACACCCGGGGTCGGGCGGCCGAAGTGCTGGTGGATGGGGACGCCGCGTATTTGATCCGGGAACGTGAATCTGCCGCCGTGCAGATGCAAGGTGAGCATCTGGTGGGTTAACAACAAGCTGCTAAAACGCTATGATTTATATAGCTGCTTGAGCAGTATTTACAAGGGCTGAAGCCGCTTTTTCTTTATAAATT
>JAYUXO010000308.1:0-8493 GCA_043753505.1 Comamonadaceae bacterium | reverse complement strand
TTGTGGCGATGTTGACCCTGGCCTGCGAGATGCAAGTGCGGGGTGAGCAGGGCTCCATCGTCTCTCTGTTGTGCGATGTAGGGGAGCGGTACTTGCCTACGTATCACGAGGCGGGGTGGGTCGCGCAGCGGTTTGGCGACTGCGATGAAAGCCACGCGCGTTTGGCAGGTTTGATGATAGCGGTGGCCCCCCGATGAAACGCCGCCATCTGGTCACGGTCGGCGCGCTGGCAGGCCTGTCGTGGCGGCAATCGGCGCTCGCATTGCCCGCGCGGCCCTTGGTTTTCCCACGCGACCACGGTGCACACCCCGGCTTTCGCACCGAGTGGTGGTACGTAACGGGTTCCGCCGCCACTGGCGGCTCAACCGGTACCGCCGCAACCGGCGGCTCAGCAGACCGCGCCACCCCAAACCAAAGACAGTTCGGCTTCCAGCTGACCTTCTTTCGCACCCGCATTGACGCCACCCAGTCCATGCAGTCGGCGTTTGCCGCCAAGCAACTGGTCTTTGCCCAC
The DNA here is from genome assembly GCA_043753505.1 of Comamonadaceae bacterium. Classification (GTDB taxonomy): domain Bacteria; phylum Pseudomonadota; class Gammaproteobacteria; order Burkholderiales; family Burkholderiaceae_C; genus JAAFIW01. The sequence continues at coordinate 7,979 of JAYUXO010000308.1, read as the reverse complement.
GCCGCCATCACCGATGTGCAGGGCAAAAAACTCTGGCACGACCAGCGCGTGGCGCGGGCGGGTTTTGGTATTGCTCAGGCCAGCGAAGTGGATACCGATGTGCGCCTGCGCGACTGGTCGTTCAAGCGCCATACAAGTGGCAACGCCGACAGCAGCTACCAAGCTTCATTGCCAGCTGACGACCTGGCTATCGAACTGACATTGCAACCCAGCCAACCTGTGCTGCTGCAAGGCAAAAACGGCCTGTCGCGCAAGGGCCCTGACGACAAGCAGGCCAGCTACTACTACAGCCAGCCTCAACTCGCGGCCACCGGCATCCTGCGAATTCAAAACCAGCGATTCAGGGTGACCGGCACCGCCTGGCTGGACCATGAATGGAGCGAAGAAATTCTTCACCCGCAAGCGGTGGGTTGGGACTGGATTGGCATGAACCTGCTGGATGGCAGCGCCCTGACCGCTTTTCGCCTGCGCACGCCAGACGGCGGCACGCTATGGGACGGTGGGTCGTTCAGATCGGCCAATGGCCAAACTTACATTTTTTCGCCGGGTGAAGTCATCTTCAAACCCACACGCAGCTGGAAAAGCCCCCTCAGCGGTGCCACATACCCAGTGGAATGGATCGTGCGTACCCCGGCTGACTTCTACACCGTGCGCGCCTTGATCGACAACCAGGAACTGGACAGCCGCCAGTCTACCGGCGCGATTTATTGGGAAGGCTTGAGCGACTTGACCGACAGCAACGGCAAAACGGTGGGTCGCGGGTATCTGGAGATGACGGGATACGCCAAACGGCTGCGGATGTAGCTGCTGTACTGCCCAAACAGCGTGTGAATCACCTTTCAAAATGTCGGCTAGACTCGCCGGTTGCTTTTTACAGGCTGTCGAGATAGTTTTTATTTTGAAACTTGAATAATATTCCGACCAATCCAGATCAGATATCCATACTATTTATGAACACGCAAACTACTGCACAGCATGCACGCGAATTCGCCGAGAGCAAAGTATTCTCGGATGTGATCAGCCGTTACGTTTCGGGTATCGATAAAAGCGCACCCCAGGCAAATATTAATATGGTGATTCATTCGAATGATCAAATGCTGGACCATTCGTTGAAACATTTTGGTGAAGTCGGCCCAGCGCTCAGCCAATATTTTGGTGTTGCGCTGCAACAGCACCGTTCGGCCCAGCAGATACTCAAATTATTTCACCCTGATCTCAGCCAGGTCAAAGTACTTGATTTTGCTTGCGGCTATGGCCGGATGCTGCGTCTGTTGGTGCACACCATTTCGCCCAGGCAAATCTGGGCCGCAGATATTCAGCACGACGCGGTTGATTTTGTATCAGCGCAGTTTGGCGTGAATCCACTGTATTCCGGCTCAGACCCAGCTGATTTCAACCCGGAAGAGAAGTTTGATTTTATCTGGGTCGCATCGTTGTTTTCCCATTTGCCCGAAGCACTGTTTCACGGCTGGCTGGCCAAATTAACCAGCCTGCTCAGTGACAAAGGTGTTTTGTGTTTCAGCGTTCACGACGAGGCCCTGTTGTCGCCGGGTGAATCAATGCCCAAAAGCGGTATTAAATTCGCTGCACATAGCGAAAATTCCATTCTGGACCGCAACGAATATGGAACCAGTCACGTCACGGAGGGCTATGTTCGCGCCGTGATTGAAGGTGCCATGGGCCAGTCGCACCCCTACTACAGAATTCCGCGCGGCCTGGCATATCAACAAGATCTTTACGTGGTGCCGAAAACGCCCACCCGCGATTTGAGCGTGCTGGATCAATTCAGCTGGGGCCCGTGGGGCTGGGTTGACGTGCGACGCCTGTCAACCACTGCCGATATTGACCTGGTGCACTTGTCGGGATGGGCGACATCCTTCGATGACAGCGCCATTGAATCCATCCACATAGCCCAGGCGGGTGTCAAAACGACGTTTCCGCTTACCGTTGAGCGTCGCGATGTAGAGGCCATGTTTCGCGATACCCGGCTGCGAAATTCCGGCTGGGAAATCATCTTGTCGTGTTACACGAAGTCTGCGGCTGCGCATTCTTTTATTGAAATATCCGCCGTCTCGTCTAGCGGAGAGAAAGCCTTGATTTATGCCGGGCTGATGACAGAGACCTGAGCGCAGGCCCCTAGAAACCTCTGCAAGCCCCTGCGGTCTGCCGTTCATCCAGACTCGGGCGCTTCGCAGCGTTGCTTTTTTTGCCAATAGATCGCCAGTGGCTGCAAAAAAACGCCTTGCGTTGCACCCCAATCCGTTCGCCGCAGTTCCGCACGAGGTCATGCAGAGGTTCCCCAGAGAATCCTCAAACCGCCAAACCCAATTTTTTTAACACAGGGCGCCAATCGCTGTCAGCCAGCTTCTTGAAGCCTGCGGCTGTCGGGTGCAGCTCGTTGGCCCATTCCGCCTTCGAGCCCACCACCCATCACCGACCGCCAGGATGGTCGTGCGTCCATGGATGCCACCAGACGTTGCGTGGGCACCTGGCAGGTGGGGGACTCAGTTCAGCGCAATGCCCGAGAGCCAGTCTGAAGACGCGCTCTACGAGCAACGAGCGGCCACTGTGCAACCGGGTGCGCTCTTGGGGCATGGTTCGTCTCGTTTCAATGCTATTTATTTGATAGCTGCGTGAGCACTATCTACAAGGGCTGGACACCTGAAACACCAAAAACATCAGGATTCCGCAGTTTCTGCGAGCGTTAGCTCTGCAGGTGCGGACGCGAGCCGTGTGGCAAACAGGGCGGCCACGCGACGCTTGGGCTTGATGTTGGCTGACAGACCGCGCGGTGCGGCAGATTTGGCGGCGGCTTCCCAGGCGGGTTTGGCTTCGGTGCTGGGGGCTTCGTAAGGGCGATCGAAAAACGGGTCTTTGGGCACCTGAAATTGACCGGGACGGCTGTACTCGCGGCGGGGTGTGCGGCTATCGGACCGGGCGTCAAGGCGGCGTTCGCGAGGGTCATCCTGCCCGCCCTGTGTCCGGGTCTCGTCCTGCTCACGCCACGCTCGGTGCCCATCGTTGATGCGGCCTTGTTTGCGGATGTCGGGCAGGTCGCTTTCAAACTCAATGCCTTCGATCTCCACTTTCTTGTTCAGCAATTTTTCCAGGTCGGCCATCAAGCGGCCATCGCTGGGCGAGACCAGGCTGACGGCCAGGCCCGAGGCACCTGCGCGGCCGGTTCGCCCGATGCGGTGCACATAGTCTTCGGCATTAAATGGAATGTCGAAATTGAACACTGCAGGCACGTCCTTGATATCCAGTCCGCGCGCTGCCACGTCAGTGGCCACCAGCAAGTCCACCTCGCCTTTTTTGAAGGCGTCCAGCGCTTTCAATCGTTCGTCCTGGCTCTTGTCGCCGTGCAGCGCGGTGGTGACCATGCCTTCGCGCTCCAGACTGCGCGCCAGGCGGGCGCAACCCAATTTGCTATTGACAAACACAAAGGCTTGTTTGATGCCGCGCTGTTGCAGGATTTGCTTGATGGCGCGACGCTTGTCGTCGTCGTTGACCGCATAGAAACGCTGCTCAACGGTAGAGGCCGTTTCGTTCGGACGGGCCACTTCGATGGTGATGGGGTCTTGCAGATAGGTGCTGGCCAGACGCTTGATTTCGGGTGAAAACGTGGCGCTGAACAGCAAGGTGATGCGCTGTTTGGGCAAATAGCTCAGGATGCGCTGCAGGTCGGGCAAGAAGCCGATGTCCAGCATGCGGTCAGCTTCGTCGAGCACCACATATTCCACCTGGTTGAGCACAGCATTTTTAGCTTCAATGTGGTCCAGCAGGCGGCCTGGTGTGGCCACCAGCACCTCCACGCCTTTTTTCAGCTCCAGCGTTTGCGGCTTCATGTCCATACCGCCAAAAACCACAGCGCTGCGCAGCTCGGTGTATTTGGCATACAGCTTGATTTGCTGGGCTACCTGGTCGGCCAGCTCACGCGTGGGCAGCAACACCAAGGCACGCACCGGGTGGCGGGCGGGAGAAGTGGAGGCATTTTCATGAGCCAGCATGCGTTGCAGCAGCGGCAGACTGAACGCAGCCGTTTTGCCGGTGCCGGTTTGAGCTGCACCCATTACATCGCGCCCCTGCAGAACCACCGGAATGGCCTGCGCCTGGATAGGCGTCATGTGTTCGTAACCCATCTCAGCCACGGCGCGGGCAAGGGGTGGGGCAAGATTCAGATGGGAAAAAGACTGGGGGGTGGACTCGGTCATGGGTGCTAGCAAGCAAAGGGCCGCATTGTCTCACGCCAGCCTGTTTTTCAACGCTACGAATTTGATAGCTGCTTGAGCAGCATAGGAAAGGGCGGGAAGCTGTTTGCCATCCACGACAAATGATGGGGCCGCTGCGCAGCCACCATGACAGATGACCTGGGTACCGCAGTCATCCGTCATCAAGGCCGCAGGCAAAGTTATCTGTCATTCCGTCTGGAACAACGCCTGGTATTGCTGGCGCAGCACATTCTTTTGCACTTTTCCCATGGTATTGCGCGGCAGCTCAGGCAAAACAACGCAGCGTTTGGGGATCTTGAAGTTTGCCAACTGTGCTTTCAACGTGGTCAGCAGAGCGTCGGCATCGACCACGGCACCCGGTTTGGCAATCACCACCGCCACGCCCACCTCACCAAAGTCGGGGTGCGGCACACCCACCAGCGCGCTTTCTGCCACGCCAGACAGCGCGTTGAGAGCGGCTTCGATTTCCGCTGGATAGACGTTGTAGCCGCCGCTGATGATGAGGTCTTTGCTGCGGCCTACGATGTGGACGTAGCCCTGTTCATCCACCCGGCCAACATCGCCGGTTTTGAACCAGCCATCGGCCGTGAACTCTTCATGGGTTTTTTCAGGCATGCGCCAGTAGCCGCTGAACACATTGGGCCCGCGCACCTGAATGCCGCCAATCTCACCGGCGGGCATGGCTTGGCCCTCGTCGCCACACACGCGCAAATCCACGCCCGGCAAAGGGAAACCAACCGTGCCACCCCGGCGTGGTCCGTCGCTTGCCAGGTAAGGGTTGGAGGTCAGCATGGTGGTCTCGCTCATGCCGTAGCGTTCCAAAATGGTGTGGCCGGTGCGTCTTTGCCATTCGTTGAAGGTTTCCAGCAGCAAGGGCGCTGAGCCTGCAATGAACAGGCGCATGTTGCGTGTAGCCTGCGCCGTCAAACCCGGTTGCGCCAGCAGGCGCGTGTACAGGGTAGGCACCCCCATGAAGACTGTGGCTTCAGGCAACTTTTCCACTACGCGCGCCGGGTCAAACTGGCTGAACCAGATCATTTTTGCGCCAGCCAACAACGCGCCGTGAACGGCCACAAACAGGCCATGCACATGAAAGATGGGCAGCGCGTGAATGAGCACGTCCGTGGGCTGCCATCCCCAATAGGTTTTGAGAACTTGCGCGTTGGACAGCAGATTGCCATGCGAGAGCATGGCACCCTTGCTTCGGCCCGTGGTGCCACTTGTATAAAGAATCGCTGCCAAGCCCTTGTATTCATTGCTGGAGCAGCTATAAATATCAGAGCAGTGAACATCGGAACAGTTTGTGGCTCGATCCAGCAGCGAGCCAGTGCGGTCGTCGTTAAGCGTGAACACGTTTTGCGTGCCCGCCTTGAACGCGATTTTGCTGACCCAGCCAAAATTTTGACTGCTGCACACCACCACGGCCGGTTCGGCATTACCAATGAAATACTCGATTTCACCGCTTTGGTAGGCTGTGTTGAGCGGCAAAAAAACGTGGCCTGCACGCAAGGTGGCCAGGTACAACAGCAGGGCTTCGACGGATTTGTCCACCTGCACCGCAATGCGTGAGGCGGGCGGCAGGCTCAACGATTCCAGCAGGTTGGCCAGCATGGCGCTGGCGCGGTCCAGGTCGCGCCATGTGTAATGCAAGGCGGGTCGGTTGGCATCAGCCGTTTCAATGGCCACTGTGTCCAGGTCGGCGGGGAAGGCGGCGCGCAGGGCGCTGAATACATTCACTGGCAAGCCACTCAGTCCAGCTTGGCGCCCGAGGCTTGCACCACCAGCGCCCACTGCTTGATCTGCGTCGACACAAAGCTGCCAAATTGCGCACCACTCACATTGCTGAAGTCAGCGCCCTGGCGGGCCCAGGCTTGTTTGGCCTCGTCAGTGCTGCAGGCTTTGCGTATTTCTTCAATGGCGCGAGCTTGCGCATCGGACGGCGTGCCTTTAGGTGCCCACACGCCATACCAGGTGGTCACGGTGTAGTCGGGCAGGCCTGATTCGGCAGCAGAGGGCACGTCGGGAAAGGCGGGCACGCGTTTGCTGCCCGACATCATCAGCGCCTTGATGCGGCCGCCCGTAATTTGTGCGGCCGATGAGCCCAGTCCGTCAAACATGACGTCTACGTCTCCCGCGATCAATCCCTGCAAGGCGGGGCCTGCCCCACGGTAGGGAATGTGGGTGATGAAGGTACCGGTTTGCTGCTTGAACAGTTCGCCTGCCAGGTGGTGCGAGGTGCCGCCGCCGGCTGAGCCGTAGTTCAGCTTGCCGGGGTTCTGGCGCACGTAGGCGATGAATTCCTTGATATTGGCCACCGGCACACGCTTGGGGTTGATGACGATGACCTGCGGCACGTTGGCCACCAGGATCAACGGCACAAAGTCTTTTTCCAGGTCGTAGTCCAGCTTGGGGTACATGCTGGGTGCAATGGCGTGGTGCACCGCACCCATGAACAGGGTGTAGCCATCGGGTGCGGCTTTGGCTGCCACGCCAGCGCCCAGAGTGCCGCCTGCGCCGCCCCGGTTGTCAATGATGAGTTGCTTGCCCGTGAGCCTGGAAAATTGCGCCGACATGGGGCGGGCAAACGCATCGGTGCCGCCGCCTGCAGGAAAGGGGACCACGAGGGTGACGGGTTTGATGGGCCACGTGCTGGGTAGCGTGACCTGGGCCTGCGATTTGCCCAGTGCGCCCGGAAAGGTTGCCAGCGCAGCGCAGGCTTGCAACAGACTGCGGCGCGAAGGGCAATAGGGGTTGGGATGGGCGGTTGTTTGGTTCATTAATTGTCTCCGTCAGTGAGCTATTGCTCTTTTATTGATAGCTGCTGTAGCAGATTGCATGTGGGCTAGCGCCACTTTTGCCTAAATTTACCCCACCTGAAAACGACATACCTTGAGCACTCACACGGTTGACACGGTCTTCTTGTCGGCCCATAGCCACAAACCTACCCCAGCCAACACCATGGGCACGCACAGCCACTGCCCCATGCTCATGCCCAGCGCCAAGATGCCTAAAAAGCTGTCAGGCTCACGGAAATACTCGGCGATGAAGCGAAACACGCCGTAGCCGATCAAAAACGCAGCCGAGACCTGCGCAGGTTTGCGACCCTTGCGCGAATACAGCCACAGCAGCACAAAAAGCAGCAGCCCTTCCAACAAAAACTGGTAAATCTGCGACGGATGGCGTGGCTGCAGGCTGCCACTGTGGTTGAAGACCATGCCCCACGGTAAATCAGGTGACGAAAAACGCCCCCACAACTCGCCGTTGATGAAGTTACCCACGCGGCCCATCGCCAGGCCCGTCGGCACGCAAGGGGCCACGAAATCCATCACCTGCCAGAACGGCTTGCCCCGCGAACGGGCAAACAACCATTGCGCCCCAATCACCCCCAGGAGCCCACCGTGAAAGGCCATGCCGCCCTTCCAGATCATGAAAATCTCCAGCGGATGGGAGGCGTAGTACGCGGGCTTGTAAAACAGGCAATAACCCAATCGCCCGCCAATAATTACGCCCATCACGCCGAAGAAGAGGATGTCTTCCACATCTTTACGCGTCCAGGCACCGGGGCCGGTGACCGACGCAAATGGCTCATGCTTGAGCCGCCAGATCCCCAGCAGCATGAACAGGCCAAACGCGGCCAGATAGGTCAGGCCATACCAGTGAATGGCTACGGGGCCAAGTTGGAGGGCGACGGGGTTGATGTAGGGGTAGATGAGCATGGCCTTATTTTGCCCCGACGACAGCTGTCGATTT